>CAYXUA010000001.1:0-49203 GCA_964468015.1 uncultured Clostridium sp.
TTTGTATATAATATTCCTTTTATTTCATCTATTGTTTCATCATATACTGGTATTCTGCTATATCTGTATTCTTGCTTTTCTAACTCCTCTAGTAGTTCTTCTTTACTTGTATTTATATCAATGGCAAATATATCTGTTCTATGCGTCATTATTTCTGATACTGTTATGTCATTTAGTTCAAACACATTGTTTATCCATTCCTTTTCCGTTTTATCTATTGAACCATTTTCCTCACCTTGGTCTACCATCATTTTAATTTCTTCTTCTGTTACTACTTCCTCCTCATTTTCTCCCACTCCGAATAGCTTAGACACAAAATTTGTTGTTGCGGTTAATAATTTCACAAAAGGTGCCGCAATTATTGAAATTGCTCTTATTACTCCTATTGTAGCAAATGATAATTTCTCATAGTGTTTCATTGCTATTCTTTTTGGGACCAATTCTCCAAATATTAATGTAAAAAATGATAATATAATTGTTATTATAATTATTGATATTCCCTTCCATATATCTGTACTTATCGCTGGTATCAAGCTGTTAAGGGCTGGTGCTAATCTATCTGCAAAAGCATCAGATGCAAAAGCACTTGATAAAAATCCTGCTAAAGTTATTCCTATTTGAATTGTCGCCAAAAACTTGCTTGGAGTTTTCAGCATTTTTTCAATTTGCCTTGCTTTCTTATTGCCCTCTTTTGCCATTTTCTCAATTTTTGCATCATTTAATGATATATATGCCATTTCACTCGCAGCAAAAAATGCATTTAATAGTATAAGTATTAGTAATATTATTATTTGGGAAAACATATATTATTTTTTCTCCTTTATTTATATAGTTTGTTATTTTTCTTTATAAAGACTACATTATGTTTTTTAATATCATAAACTGCTACTAGTATTACTACTAATATTATTAATGCAGCTGTTGTATACACTACTCCCTGACCTGTCTGCACTGTTAGAAGAGCTGTTGTTTGAGAATAGTCGTCTTCTGTATCTGATTTATTATTTTCTACAGAATCTTCATCTTCTATTCCGTATTCATTATGTGTTTCATATATTTCTATTTTATTTACATTTATTCCAGTATTTTCTTCTGTCATTTCTTTTACTAATATTAAGCTTATTTCTTTTGTTTCTCCTGGTTTTATTATTGTATCTGCAAGTGAGCTTGTGTATAGATTTCCATCTTGACCTATGTACCAGTTTGTGTTTATTTCAGAGTTAAAGCTCATTTCGGCCGGTAAATAGTCTATTATATTGTTTACATATCCTGCTACATTTCCCTCATTTGTTACTTTTATTTTGTATTCTACAAAAGCAGTTGCTCCTGATAATTCATCTGGCGCTATATCTAATTTAGCAAGATTTGTGTATTCATACTTATATTCTTTAGTTTGTTTGCTTGTTTGTAATGTTATTTTTTCTATTCCACTTTCTAGTTTAAAGTCAAATATATATCTGTCTGCTAGGCCTATATCTATATTTCCGAAGTCTGAATTATCTATCCTTATTGTGTCTGATATAGCTCCCACATATTTTGAAGCATTTTCTTCTATGTTTACATTTATAACATCTGAATTAGTAGTTTCTGATACTCCCATTTTCTTGTAGTCTGCTAATTGATATTTATTAGTATCATATTTATATATTATTAAATAATTCCCCTTATTTAATTCATTTATATAATAATTACCTTCACTATCTGTTCGAGTTTTGTTTACTATTTCTCCGCTGTCTGCATTTATTGCCATTACTTCTATTCCGTCTAGTCTGTTTTCTCCATTATCTCTTGTTCCATTTCTATTTTGGTCATACCAAGCAATTCCTGATATTGTATATTTTCTTTCTGTTTCTATCATTGAAATACTGTTAGTTTCTTGTACCGCTTCAACTACGTGTGTTACTGTTTCTGTCTCACTGCTTCCTAATTCTTGAGAATTGATTGTCGCCATGTTTTCTATATTAACATTTTGAGTTTTTGATACTGCTTTAGCTCTTATCGTTAATATCATGCTTTCATTTGGCATTAGGTTTCCTGTTGCACTTATTTTTCTATTTGCATCCATATTTGTACTCACACTAAAATTCCCCACACTGTATTCTGCCTTAATTAATTCTAATTCTTCTGGTAATACATCAGAGATTTCCACATTATTTGCAGATATGTTGGAAACATTAGTTACTTTTATGCTATATTCAATGATTTCTCCGTCTTTTACATATTTATTTTCGTTATTGCAAATATATTCTGTAACTAATTTGCTTTTTGCTATTGTATTTTTCATAGTATTTCCAATATATTCACTCATATTGTCTGCTGTTATTTTAGTTATGGTTTCTATGTCTCTATTATATTCTTCTGCTTCTAGTTTCTCTGTTTGTACTTCTATTTTTATCTGTACATCTTCATCTGGTTTTAAATTTCCTATACTCATATTTATTGTTCTTGTATTTTCATCATAACTTCCAATTATATCTTTTTCCCACTCTTCATATTCTGAGTTATATACTAATGTATATATTGCTTTAAATTCTAGTCCTTCTGGAAGTACTTTGCTTATGTTTATGTTATTTATATCTTCTTGTTTGTTATTTTTTATTCTTATACTATATGTTAAATCTGTGTTTTCTCTTATTAGTACCTCTTCTGCTACTGTTGATGTTTCTGTTACAAGTATTTCAGGTGATTTTACTAAGTTTTGATAATTTTCTGCTTGTATTTCTTTTGCTAAATCATCTGCATTTACCAAAACTTGATTTATCATATATATGTCTGGAATGTTTGTTATTTCCTTTAGCTCGTTATTTTCTTTTAAATAGTATTTCCCATTTTCCTCAACAACATTATCATAATTTGAATAATATTCTTCAACAGTTGGTAATTTATTTACTTCTACATCAAATTGAACTGTTGCTGTATTTCCCACTTCAAGTGTTTCAATATTCCACATAAGTAGTTGAGCTTCTGGCATTTTCTCGTCATACCCTACTGATAGTCCATTTCTTGTGTATACTGTATATATACTGTTTTCTGGTAATATATCTCTTATTACCAAATTTTTTATTGGGTCAATTCCTGTATTTTTTATACTTATAGTATATCTTATTTTTTGTCCTTCATTTACTTCGTTTCCATTAGGAATAGATGCAGTTTGTACTATCTCCATTTGTGGGCCTCTACCTGTTGTTAAACATATAGAGTCTGATTTTGCTGTCTCTTCTACTTTTGCAACTTCTCTATTATTATTATAATATGCTACAATGTCTTGGTATAAATATGCATTATGTTCTAGATTTGCTGGTATTTCAAAATTGTATTTTATGTTAATTATGTCTGATTGCATTACCTTTTCATTTATTTTCACCATGAAAGATTTAATATTGCTTAAATCTGTCGCATCTTTTGTCCAGTTATTTTCTGGTTTTTCTAAATCTCTATCTGCCTTGCCATTGTCTGTATAATATATTTCTATATTTGTTTTGTCACTTTCTACTTTTACTAGCTCTGTTAGTTTTGTATCTATTGTCGTTCCAAGTAGCTGTCCTTCCAAAATGCTAGTATTATCTTTGAATGGTATTCTTCCTATTATAGTTAAATCTTCACATTCGTTTCCTGTGTTATTCATTACTAATACATTATTTTCTGCAATTTTTGCTTCTGTGAATATTTCTAGTTTGCCAGTTTTTTCACCTTGAAGAACTGTCATAATTTCTGAACCATCACTGTTGTAATTGCTTATTTCTGTTCCTATTATCATTGCTACTGGTGATATGAATTCAACGCTTGTCTCATATTCTCCATAATTTTCTATGTTATATGTACTTGCATTTTGATTGTAATATTTCATTAATACTTTTTCTGTTTTTGACGTTGTTCTTATATCTACATCTATATCTGCATTTATTACTACTGTTGTTCCGTTTATGTATTCTTCTAATAGGAATTTTGTTTGTTTTCCTTTTAGATTTATTTTTAGTACAATCTTTCCATTTTTAGTTACTTTATCTATACTGTCAATCTTTAGCTCATCATCAAATAGCACATTTGATTCTTTTATTTCTATGTTTGTTATTTCTTTGGGTAATTCTATTTCAAATGATGGATTTTCATATAAGTCGCTTGTTTCTTTGTTGTTATTTAATTCTATTTTTAATTCAATGTTTTCATTTTTTGTTATTGATGATAATTTATTTGTGTCTATACTTAAATTTGCTTCTGTTTTTGTTTCTGTTAATTCTGTCATTAAGAAACAACTTTCCATTTGTTTGCTTTCTTCCACACCTTCAATTTTATATGTGCCTTGTATTTCATCTTGTAGTGTTTTAAAGTTTTTTATTTGCTCTTTTATGTATGGTAATAATGGCTCTATAACTTTAGTGCTTTTTATTTCTAGTGTTCCTCCACTTATTATTTCACTTGTTTTAAATGTTAAATTTTCTGCATTTTCTCCATACTCAATTATGTATTCTCCATTTTCATTAATAGTAGTATTTTTATCTATTACAGCAATCTCGCTGTTATTTCTATCTAGAATTTGGATTTTTCCGTCTTCTCCTAGAATTTCTTTAAATTTTTCTACATTTACTCTTGTTGTTTTATAATATACATATGAATTATTTTCTTCTTGTAACTCATATTTTTTCTCTTCTGCATTTGCAAAATATGTACATACATCTTTTAAAACAACTTCTTCTATTGCTTTATTATATGCAATGTTAAGTTCTATCTTTGACTCATATTCAGTTTCATAAGATGGTTCTTGCTGCTTAAAATTAGCGTACATTTTTCCCTTTGTTATACTTGCATTTGTTTTACTTGTTATACTGATGTTTTCTTGTATTTTTTCTTTTAGTTCTGCTCTTAACTCTGTCTCAACTGTTTTTTGATTGTCTGATGAGTAAATTAACACATCTGCATTTGCTTTTGTATTAATTTCTGTTTCTATAATTTCTGCATTTTTGTATACATATGTTATATTGTATTCTCTTTGTATATTAGAGTTTTCTATAATTCCGTCTGTTTCTGAGTTATTGTCTGCAATCTTTATATTTCCACTTTCTAATATTTCAAAATTAACATCTTTATTTCCTTGCTTTACAATTACTTCGTCTGCGGCTTTCTCTTCTAGTTTTATTGGCTCTGTTTTAATTTCTATACTTTTATATGGTAATCCATCTGTATTTTCTTGATTTAATATTATTTCTTGTGTTAGTATAACTCCTTTTTCTTCTGCAAGTTCGTAATATGTATATCTTGATATATTAGATTCTAGTAATATATTATTTTCACCTTTCCACAATACATTCACAAGAACTGTCTTTTCTATTTTGCTTTCTTTTCCTTCTCTATCAACATAAGTTGCTGTTAATTTTATACTGTTGTTTTGCTCTAATTTATTTAAGTTTTGTTTTACTACATCATTTCTTCTTATCGAAAATTCTAGGCTTACAGTTTTATTTTCTTGGATTTGATTTAATTCTATTTGACTGCTAGATGCTGTTTTTATAGTATTTTCTTCTTGCAGAATATCTATAATATCAAAGTTCTTAGTTTCATTATTTTCTCCTGAAAAAGTTAAACTTATATCTTTTAGGTATCCTTCATTTTCAACAGAAATGTAGGCCTTTAGTACTGCAAGTTCATTTATACTACTAACTAACTGATGAGCTAAATCTTCTCCATTTGGCGCACCAATATCAAATTTAACATTCTTGTTTTTGGTATCTCCTGTTTGCAATTCCAGTTCACTTGCTGCATTACTGATTACAAACTCTCCTAATATTGCCCAATTACTAAAAGTCAAAGTGATTATTAAAATGGCTATTATAAATTTCTTAAAAGTGCGTGTTCTTACCATATTTTCTTTCAATCCTTTTCTTTATAATATACTTATATATAATATATTTTACTATTGCGCCCAAATAAGTCAATATATAAAGATTTCCAGATATCTCTGCAATGTTTACTTTTGCCCTACGGAAATATGTTTTTGTCCTTTACTTTCAGCTGTTATATTAAATTTTCATGACAATACTTACAAATTATTCAATTGACAAATTTCCGTTTTCATAATAGAATATAGTTTGAAATAATTTATATATTAAAGGATGTGGAGATTTTTGATGTCAAATATATTACATGTACGGTTTAGATGTTGGTTCTACTACCGTAAAAATTGTTATAATGAACGATAAATTTGAAACTATATACAGTAATTACACAAGACACTTCTCTGATACAAAAAAGACTGTTTGTGATGTATTAGAAAAATTAGTTAATGATTATCCAGATAATTTATTTACTATAAATTTAACAGGTTCTGGTGCGATGTCTGCAGCTACCTTTTTGGATTTACCTTTTATTCAAGAAGTTATCTCTTGTAAAAGAGCAGTAGAAAATATAATTCCGCAAACTGATGTGGTTATTGAACTTGGTGGAGAGGATGCTAAAATAATTTATTTTGATAAATTTATGGAGCAAAGAATGAATGGTACTTGCGCAGGTGGTACAGGTGCATTTCTTGACCAAATGGCTTCTCTTCTAGCAACAGATACGGCTGGTTTAAATGAACTTGCTAAAAATTACCAAACTATTTACCCTATTGCATCTCGTTGTGGCGTTTTTGCTAAAACAGATGTGCAACCACTACTAAATGAGGGTGCCCGTAAGGAAGACATTGCTTCTTCAATATTTCAAGCAGTAGTAAACCAGACTATAAGTGGTTTAGCTTGTGGAAGACCTATAAGGGGTAAAGTTGCGTTCTTAGGTGGACCTCTTAATTACCTTTCTGAATTAAGACAAAGATTTATTGAAACTTTGAAATTAAAAGATGATGAAATACTTATACCAGAAGAAGCTCACCTATTTGTTGCAAAAGGTGCCGCAATAAATTCTGCTAATCATCATACTGTAACAAGCGCAAAATTACAAAGTAAGATAGAGATGTTCAAGCATTCTAAAGACTCTACTTCAAAACCTTTACAACCTCTATTTTATGCTAATGCAGATTATGCGGAATTTAAAGCAAGACATGATAAAGCAACTGTAAAAAAAGCTAGTCTAGAAGGATTTAGTGGAGACTGCTTTGTTGGTATTGATGCAGGTTCTACTACTACGAAACTTGCTGTAATAGATGAAGAACGGAACATTACTTTACTCTTTATATCAAAGCAATGAAGGAAATCCATTAAAAAGTGTTATGACAATGCTAAAAAAACTATATTCAATAATACCTGAAGGAGCAGTTATAAGACATTGCGGTGTTACAGGATATGGTGAAAAATTAGTACAAACTGCATTAAATGTAGATATAGGTGAAATAGAAACAATTGCACATTACACAGCTGCTAAAGAATTTATGCCTAATGTTACAAGTATTGTTGACATTGGTGGGCAAGATATGAAATACATAAAAATAAAAAATGGAGCTATTGACAATATAATGCTAAATGAAGCTTGTTCTTCTGGTTGTGGTTCTTTTATAGAAACCTTTGCCAAAAGTTTGAATATATCATTAGAAGACTTCGTAAGTTCAGCTCTAGGCGCTCAAAATCCTGTTGATTTAGGTTCTAGATGTACTGTATTTATGAATTCTAAAATCAAGCAAGCCCAAAAAGAAGGCTACACAACAGCAGACATCTCTGCCGGACTATCTTATTCAGTTGTAAAAAATGCAATTCAAAAAGTTATGAAAGTTAGAGATACAAAAACTCTTGGCGATCATATAGTTGTTCAGGGTGGTACATTCTACAATGACGCTGTTTTAAGAAGCTTTGAATTAATAGTTGGAAAAGAAGTTATAAGACCAGATATCGCAGGACTTATGGGAGCTTACGGTGTTGCACTTCTTGCTCAAGATGCCTATCTTGAAAAAGCTGATAAGAGTTATACTTCAACTATCCTAAAGACTGAAGAAATTGATAATTTGAAAATAAATACAATACATGCAAGATGTGGAAAATGTGAAAACAATTGCTTGCTTACAATAAACAAATTTGGAAATGGAAAAAGCTTTATATCTGGTAACAGATGTGAACGTGGTTCTGGTGAAGTGACTGCAAAATCTGACTTACCAAACTTATACAAATATAAATTTGACAGATTATTTAGTTATACCCCACTTTCAGAAGAAGAAGCAACAAGAGGAACAATTGGAATTCCTAGAGTTCTAAATATGTACGAGGATTTTCCTTTCTGGTTCACTTTCTTTACTAATTTAGGATTTAGAGTAATCATTTCTGAAAAAAGTACTAGAAAGACTTATGAAAAGGGTATTGAATCAATGCCATCTGAATCAGTATGTTATCCAGCAAAACTTGCTCATGGACATATTGTTAGTTTAATAGAGCAAGGAATTAAAACTATATTCTATCCTTGTATTCCTTATTCGAGAAAAGAATATAAGGACTCAGATAACCACTATAATTGTCCTATTGTAATATCTTATTCTGAAGTTATTAAGAATAATGTAGAGCAATTAAAAGATATAGAGTTCATAAATCCATTCTTGCCTTTAGAGCCAAAAAATCTAGTTAAGCGTATTATGGAATTAGATGAATTCAAGAAATTTGGATTTACTAAAAAAGAATTACAAGCTGCTGCTGCAAAAGCTGAAGCTGAGCATAATCAATTTAGAGAAGATGTGCATAAAAAAGGTGAAGAAACACTTAAATATATAGAAGAAAATAATCTTAAAGGAATTGTTTTATCTGGAAGACCATATCATGTTGACCCAGAAGTTAACCATGGTATAGACACATTAATCACAAGTTTAGGTTTATGTGTACTTTCAGAAGATAGTATCTCACATTTATGTGAGACTCAAAGACCACTAAGAGTTGTAGACCAATGGATGTTCCACTCTCGTTTATATGCAGCTGCTGATTTTGTAGGAAACCATAAAAACTTAGAGCTTGTTCAGCTTAACTCTTTTGGTTGCGGAGTAGACGCTGTTACAACAGACCAAGTAGAAGAGATATTATCAAGCTTTGGAAAAATGTATACTTTAATAAAAATAGATGAAATCAATAACTTAGGAGCAGTAAGAATTCGTCTTCGTTCACTTCTTGCAAGTATGAATAAAAGAGATAAAGTTGCAAATCCTTGTGCTAACTGCTCTGGATGTTATGAGCAAAACAAAGTTTCATTCACAAAAGATATGCGTGAAGATTATACAATACTAATTCCTCAAATGGCTCCTATACATTTTGAAATACTAGAAACAGCAGTTCAATCAGAAGGATACAAAGTAGAACTTTTAAGAGAATGTACACCTCACACTGTTGAAACTGGACTTAAATATGTTAATAATGATGCTTGTTATCCATCTATATTAACAACAGGTCAAATGATAGAGGCTCTAGAATCTGGGAAATATGATGTTAATAAAACAGCCTTAATTATGTCTCAAACTGGCGGTGGCTGTAGAGCAACAAATTATATTGGATTTATAAGAAAAGCTTTAAAAGATGCAGGTTATCCTCAGGTTCCTGTAATATCATTCAATGTTGTAGGAATGGAAAAAATGCCTGGATTTAAAATAACTCCATCCCTAATGGAAAAATTACTAAAATGCGTAGTTTATGGAGATTTATTACAAAAAATGCTTTATAAAAACAGAGCATATGAAGTAAATAAGGGCGAAAGTCAAGCTGTTTTCGATAAATGGATGGAAAAAGCAAAAGCATTAGTTAGAAATTCAAACAGCAAAGAATTTAAGAAAAGCATTTATGACATAGTAAATGATTTTGAAAAAATAGAACTAGATACCTCTATTCAAAAACCTAAGGTTGGTATTGTTGGTGAAGTTTTAATAAAATATCATCCTTATGGAAATAATTTTGTAGCAGAAAAACTAGAAGCAGAAGGTGCTGAAGTAATTCTACCTGATTTTATGGGATTTGTTAAATTTATTGCAACACATAAAATAACATTTAATGAATTACTAAAAACAAATGCTACTAAAGCTAAAATATTTGAAATTGCAATAAGTCTTATAGATATATTTGAAAAGGATGTTAGAATTGCACTGAATAAATCGAAGAAAGACTACTTGCAACCTTGTGATATATGGCACTTAGAGAAAAAAGTTCAAGATGTACTTTCAATTGGAAACCAAACTGGTGAAGGTTGGTTCTTAACAGCAGAAATGATTGAGTATATTGAAAATGGTATACCAAATATAATCTGTGTGCAACCATTTGCTTGTCTTCCAAATCATGTAGTTGGCAAAGGAGTCATTAAAACAATTAGGTCAATGTTCCCAGAGGCAAACATTGCTCCAGTAGATTATGACCCAGGTGCTAGTGAGGCTAACCAGACAAATAGAATTAAGCTTTTAATGACAGTTGCAAAAGACAATATGAGATTAGTCGAGAAAGAAAAAAATGCGCTTAAAAATGAAAATAGTGTGAATGAGAGTAAGAGTGAAGTTAAAGCATGAGATTAAAAAGCTGTATCTAAGGATACAGCTTTTTATATTGTTAATTTAATTGCTTCATTCTAGGAAATGTGCTAGTTTATTCTTTTTATTTTTACATTTTTAAATAAGCCGTTCGTCGAAAAGAAGAATATAAAAATTTATTTCATTCCTCGGCTTCTTCCATGTTCGACAAACTCTAAATTAAATTTAACGAGCCTCTCCGAAGCCTTCGCCCCCTCATTAAATTTAATTAAGAGTTTGTACGAACATTCCAGGGCACATTCGTCATTACATAAATTTTTATATTCTTCTTTTCGGCGAACTACTCTATAGGAATTAATTTAGTACTTTTTTCATTTATTATATATAATCATATTTATTTTTATATCTCTTTGTCGGTGAGATTAGTTTTATGTATTTTATTGACTATTTGACTATTGTTTTGTATGATATTTCCTGAGACAAGCGAGAGCAGAATGTGGTTGCCGTCTACCCTTACATGGAAGGCGGTGATGCTTATGACAGGATACATATACCTTTTATTGAAATTATCCATCTTTGCCAATATTGTATTGCTTCTCATAGCCTTTATACTTATTATTACCTTATGCATTTTCAGTCATAAATAAGTTCAAACCTCATCTCTGCATTGCCCTTAGAGATGAGGTTTTCTTTTTTCTCTGCGATAACCACATTGTGGCTCCTTGTTTCTATATTTTTATTATAGCATATTTTTTTTCTTTGTCAATTACTTTTGCCCTTTGGAATATTTAAGGCAGACCTTAAAGTCTGCCTTTTGTTTTATTTTTTGTTGTCCTCTTCTTCGTCTTCGAATGCTCCAAATAGTTCGTCAAATTTTTCTTCTAATTCTTTTTGTATGTCTACTGCCAGTTGCTCGGATTCTTCTGGTTCTTGTGGTAGTGTTGGAGCCATCAGGTCTTCAAACTCGTCTTGTGTTTTTGCTTGTACTGCCACTTTTTCTTTTTTGGATGCCTTTTCTTGTTTCATTTCTATTTGTGGCTCTTCCTTTTTATTTTCTTGTTGTGTTTCATATTTTTCTGTTATTAATTTATCTAAGTCTTCTAGACTTGATTCATCTTCTTCAAACAGGTCATCTAATGACTCTATTTTTGCTTCCTGTCTTCCTCCCGCCTCTTCTTCAACATATGGGTTATATGGATTGAAAGTTCTCCATTCGCCTCTGTCTATTGGTTCTATGTTGTTGTGATCTGCTGGATATTGCCTTTCATATTTTACTGTTGGATATTTGAAGTAGTAATATTTTTGTGCTTTTATTGGTTTTAGTCCTTTTTCATAAATTATACACATATCATTATCTAATCTTCTTAATTCATCTGGTGTTAGCAGTGCTCTTGCCATTATCTGGTCTGATATACTGTGTCCGGTTTTTACATTCCCTTTATCTTTGTTTATTGATATATTATCTCTTGATATTGTTTTTTCACCTAAAGCTTTTGAGAAGTATTCTACTGTTTTTTGTGAGTTACTTCCTAAGAATAAGTGAGTATCGCAGTTACCCATGATTGTTTCATGTGCTTCTTTGTATACTGCTTCTAGTTGGTCTAAGTTTTGCAATATTACACTGAATGCTATTTTTCTACTTCTACTTGTCGATATTTTTTTATCGAAGTCTGGTATTCTACCTATGTTTGCAAACTCGTCTAATATGAAATATGTAGGTACTGAAAGTGAACCGCCATTTTTATCTGCTAAATCATATAATTGTTGTATCATTTGTGAGAAGAATATTGTTAATAAGAAGTCATATGCTGTGTGTGTATCTGATGATATTACATATACTGCGGTCTTTCTTTTTCCTATTTCGTCAAAGTCTATTGTATTTGTTGATGTTAGCTCTGCAATGTCTCTTGAGTCGAATTTTCCTAGTTTTGATTGCAATGAGCTTAAGATTGAGCTATATGTTTTTTCTGGCGCTATCTCTATGTTTTTATAGTATCTTCTTGCTGCATGGTCATAAGGTAATTCGCTCATTAGATTTGTAAGTAAGTTATCTCCACCATTGTTATTCGCAGCTCTTACGAGTTCTGCACAACTTGCTAAGTTTTGTTCCTTTTCTGGTCTTGTTGCCATTAGATAGTATATTAATGCTTTTAATAGTGCTTCTGACATGTCATCCCAATATGGGTCGCTTTTATCTCCACTAGTTTGTCCTTTTACTATTGTGTTTGCTATAACATCTACATCTAGCTCGCTTCTTATATGGTTTAATGGATTGTAACCATCACTGTTTTTTGGATTTACTAAGTTAAGTACTTTTATATCATATCCGTGTTCTCTTAAGTATCCTGATGTTTTATCATATAATTCACCTTTTGGATCTGTAAATACATAAGAACCTAATAGTTGATATGCATTTGGAATAACGAATGATGCTGATTTACCGGCACCAGAACCACCTATTACTAGTATGTTTGTATTTCCTCTTTTATTCACTGGTAAATAATTTTTTTCTGCTAATATAATTCCCTTTTTTGGATCTAATACAGTATATTGCTCTCCATTTTCACACCAGTCACTTGAGCCATGCTCTATTGTATCATATTCTGATTTTGGCCACATTTTTGCTATTCCTATACCCATAGCTATTAAATAAATTATTGTGAATTTACCTAATACACCGAAAAAATAGCCTATGTTTTCAATTGAAAATGCTGTCAAGATTGATGTTCCCAAGCTTCCCATTGCTGAATATAAATTCTGCAAGAAGCTTCCAAAGTGGAATACATCTCCTTCTTGTGCAGCTTTTATTGCAATTGACATAGGCGCAACAAATACTATGGACAGTATTATCCATAGTATTCCTACTACTGCTAATTTAGTTTTACTTTTTTTTATGGCTTTTTTTAGTTTTTCTATCATATTATTTCACCATCTCATTCGTTAAAAAATATGTAATTATCTATCTAACCCTGTATCTCTTGAAAGTTGTCTGTTTGAAACTAATGGTAATTCAATTGTATTTTTTCTATCAAATTTCATTACCTTTCCTTGTTTCACCTTAATTTTGTTTTTACTATCTGCATATATTTCAGTTACTCCTAATGCAACATCCATCTTCTAAGTTCCTCCTTTAAAATCTTTGCTATCTCGGACTTCAAACGCGAAATAGCTCTTATATGGTTTTAGCTTACATTTGCCTTTTACTTCATTACTTTCTTCATCAAAATATAATATTGGTTTTACTTCTTCTGTTGTTTCTGGGTCTATTATTGAAATAGGTCTTTTTAAATTAGGTGTGTATTGAAAGTCTTTATATTCCATTTCTTCTTCACTGTAAAGTGTCTTAAATTTCATTGGCATAGGTTTTTTAGAGATTCTAACTTTATCATCTTCTAGAATTCCCATGTTTACAACTACTTTTTCTTTTCCAAATGAAAGTATAACTAGCTGATTTCCTGTTGACTGTGGATTATCAACAAAAAAGGTTTTCTTTTTGTATTCACCAACTAATTCTTCTGTGTAGTCTAATCTTTCTACTGTGTATTTTGGTGAGTCTTTCAAGAATTCTTTTTCTGTTTTGTTTACTTGATAAATTACTGTGTTTACATCTTTTTGGTCTGTGATACTGAAATGTTTTCCTTCAATATTTTTTTCCATATTTCTTAGACACCTCTTTCATTTTATCTTTAGTAACAAATCACAATATTAATTATACACCATTTCAGGATTATTGTCAACTTGTTACCGCATTTTATGTAAATCATTGCATCTTTCTTGGATTAAATGTAGAAATCTCTGCCATTTTTTCAAATAACTTCTTTTCGTTATCGTTTAGGTTTGTTGGTACCATTATTTTTACTTCTGCTACTAAATTTCCTCTGCCACCTTTCCCGTCTTTGTAGCCTTTTTGGGCTATTTTTACTTGTTCTCCGCTTTGTATTCCTGGTGGTATGTATAGTGCAACTGATTCGTCTATTGAATCTATATGTGTTTTTGTACCTAGTGCAGCTTCCCAAGGTGTTAAAAATAAGTTTGTATGTATATCGCATCCTTCCAGTTTAAATTTCGTGTTGTCTTCTATGTTTATTTTTATGAACAGGTCTCCGTTTTTTCCACCATTTTGGCCTTCTTTACCTTGTCCTATTAGTCTTATTTTTTCATTGTTTCTTATTCCTGATGGTACCTTCACTGAGAATGTTTTCATATTACCATTTACTGTCCTTAGTGATATTTTTTTACTTAGTCCATAGTATGCATCTTCTATACTTACATTTATTTCTGTTTCTATATTTTCTCCTTTTACTGGAGTTTTTTTATTTTTTGTTTTTTGTGCTTCTTTTTCTTCTTTTATGTTGCCAAAGAACATGTTGAAAAAATCACTAAATACAGAATCGGAGCTTCTTTTGCTTTCTTCAAATTCTTTTCTTTTTTTGGTTCCTACATAGTTGTTCCACATTCTGTCATATTTCTTTTTAGATGTATTGTCTGATAGTACTCTGTATGCTTCGTTGATGTCTTTGAATCTATCTTCTGCTGCTTTATTTTGTATATTTACATCTGGGTGATATTTTTTAGCGAGTTCCCTATATGAGGCTTTTATTTCTTCAATGGTTACTCGATTTGTCTGTAGTTCTAGTATACGATAATAATCTTTAAAAATCATCATAATCCTCCCACCGAGATATATGTTGTTAGTTATTATATCACCTTTTGGTAAATTTGTGAATAGTTATGTTAAGATTTTATTTTCAACCTTAAATTTAAAACTAAATTCCACCGTTGAACTGACAGGAATTTAGTTTTAAATCTAACCATTTTATTTTCAAATACTTGTTCTATAGGATATTTATCGTATCAGATATTTGTACCATACTCAATATAGATCCAACCATCTCCACCATCTTTACCATCCCAAATACCAGAAGGTGAAGTGGAATAAGCCTTACCACCAGTTCCTCCTTGTCCTCCTTGTCCATTACCAGCAGTTGAACCAGTAGAACCATTATAAGTTCCATATGCTACAGAATGAGCTTTGGTTCCACCACCACCACCACCAGCACTAATACCAAAAGCCGATGAGGAACCGCCATCTCCACCAGGAGAGCTGTCACGATCAGCGCCAGTGGAACCACCACCAGCCGGATTGCAAGGACTTCCTGCTCCACCAGCACCAACAACAATCGTATAAGTTGCACCAGGAGAAACATTCACATACTGTTCAACTAATGCTCCATTGCCTCCTGCTCCACCACTAACTTGTTTATCACCTGCTTTTCTAGCTGAGCCGCTACCACCACCTCCAGCTCCTGCCACAGTCACTTTCACTTTTGTTATTCCAGCTGGCGCTGTCCATGTATATGTTCCTGGTGTTGTATATGATTCCTTAGCATATTCTATATTTACAACTATACTAATACTAGCACTAGCTGTTAAGCCGTTCGCTTTAGTTGCTGTACATGTTATTGTATGTGTTCCTGCACTCAATGTACTTGTATTAGATATCGTTGTACTTCCTTCTTTATATATTGTGCTTGTTATGCTTGCATTTCCATTTGCACTTACTGTAAAATAATTACTTATCGCATTGCTAGCTCCTTTTGTTATTGTTACACTATTTTGTTTTGCTGTTACTGTTGGTGCATTTGTATCTATATATAATCTTTGTGCTTCTGACCATTCTCCTATATTTCCTGCATTATCTTTTGCTCTAAAATATACATAGTATCCGTCATAGTCTGTGTTAAATGTTTTACTGTTTTCACTTGCTGTATTTCCTACTTTTCCTGTTGCTGCCGTACTTATTGTTGGAGTTGTACTTTCACTACTCAAATAATATTCATAATATGATATTCCACTTCCTTCGTCTGTTGCTGCTGTACTTACGGTTATTGTTCTACTTGTTGCATATTCAGTACTTCCTCCTGTTATTGTAGGAGAAGTTGGTGCTATTTTATCTATGTTAGTTATTGTTATGCTGCTTGATGTTACATCTCCTGCACTACTCTTTACTCTTGCTCTTACTGTGCAATTCTCTTCTATTGTTATCTCGCTTTGTTCTCCTGTGTATTCTATCCATTCTCCTTCTCCTATCTGTATTTCTTTTGTTCCTTGTTCACTTCCTGCTGGCCATGCTACTGTTACTGTAACATTTTCTTTTGTTGCTTCTTCTGTGCTTACACTTATTCCTATTGTTCCTTCTAGTATATTTCCTATTATTATTTCTTTACTTTCTATCTTTCCTCTATTATTTTCTACTATAAATGTGTATGTTCCATTTGATGTTACTTCATATGTTTCACTTATCTCTTTTTCTCCATTGCTGTATGTCTTAGTTGTTCCTTCTCGTGTTGTGTAACTTTTTATTCCACTATCTGCTTTTGCTATTATTGTTAGTACTAGTTTATTTGTTAATACATCTATATCTTTTGTTATTGTTAGGGCTAATTCTGTTTTTGCTAACTCTCCTTTGCCAATATATATTACTTCCCAACTACCATTTTCTTTTTTCTTTATTTCATATATATATCCGTCCTCTGTTCTTACTTGACTTGTATATCTATTTGAGTTTTCTTCTGTCGTTATTCCTTTTTCTATTAGCTTGTCTATTATTTTATCTATTGTTATTTCTTTCTCTCCTAATGATATTAATTCTATTATTGATAACTCTATTTTTTCTTTCCATGTTACTATATTATTTTTCTCTACAGTACTTATTGTACTATTTATTATTCCATTTTTACCAATAAGTGTATTTACTGCTACTCCGGCTAATATTAGTAGTATTATTATTGTTACTACTAATGCTATTAGTGTTATTCCGTTTACTTTTATACATTCTCTCTACATCTCCCATCTTTTGAATATTTCCTATTCTAATTATACCATATCTATCCCGCAAGCACATAACCATTAAAGGGTTTTAATGATTTTTTTCAATTTCGCCACTCACTAGCAGAAGGAAGAGGATATGATGTAAAAATATTTTTAATTAAAACTTTCGAGTTCTAAAGGGTAATCCATGTGCTAGCGCCGCTCAAGTGTTTAATTAAAAATATTTTTACATCATATCCTCTTCCTTCTGCGGTAACCAGCCTCAAACCCCAAAAACAAAATCAAAAACACAAAAATAAAACACAGAAACCTAGTGCATCCCACTAAGTCTACATGCTTTACTCTATATATTCATTCTTTTAATTTTCACTAATAGATTAACTGTGTGTGTGTGTGTGTACAGCCGCAAGGCTTTCAAGCTTTGTTTTCCTCATTCTTCTATTACTCCTTTGTTTCTTCTTTCCCTTATTATATACTACACCTCTCAATTTTGCAATACTTACTACTTTTTTTCTCCGTCCCTAGATGGAGCTTAGCAATTGGTTTCGGGCGGTGATGCTGCTAGGATGGATTTGTTTTCTTTTTTCTATGTTCTCTCTTATGTTTAAGTCTATTATGTATATTATTACCTCATCTAACCTTGTTTCTGATAACTTTCTAGCATATTCTAAATCTTCCCAGTTTCTGTCTAGACCTGTTGCATCTGCTACAAATAGTATTTTGGATAGTAAGTCCATTTCGGGTTTGGCTGTTGTGTGATTTTCCACAGCTTGTACCATATCTTGTGTAAATCCGAATTCATTTTCGCATATTTTTGCTCCTATTTTTGCATGCCATAGTCCTGGATTTTGCATTTCTATTTCGTCTAGTTTTATGTTGTTTTCTTTTACTATGCTCATTATTTCGTCTATTTTCATTTCTTTTGCTACATCGTGTGCTAGTCCCACTTTTTTGGCCTTTTCTATGTCTTCCCCATATGTTTTTGCAAGTTCTTCACATCTTTGCATTACCGCTAGTGAGTGTTTGTATCTTTTTTCTGATAGTGTTTGCTTTATTTTTTCTTGTATTTGTTCTATTTCCATTATTATTCCTTCTTTCTTTTTGTTTTTTGTATGTTATCATATTTTCTTCTTTTGTTCAATGGTTATATATCAGTAAGATTTAAGCAGATACCTTGAATTGTATCTGCTTAAATTTATATTAGATTTTTTTATTAGTCTAGAACGTTTTGGATTAATTTATCCAGCAGCTCAGCATAACTTATTCCTGTTGCTTCCCATAATTTTGGGTACATGCTAATTGTTGTAAATCCAGGCATAGTATTGATTTCGTTTAGATATATTTTTCCTTCTTCTGTTACAAAGAAGTCTATTCTTGCTAAGCCTTTTCCATCTATGGCTTTGAAGGCTTTTATAGCTATTTTTTGAATTTCTGGCTCACATTCTATTTTTAATGGTATTACTAGTTGGGATTGTTCATCATTGTATTTTGCATCAAAAGTATAGTAGTCTTCTGCTGGAATTATTTGACCTGTGCATGAGGCCATTGTTTCATCTGTTTCTAGAATTGCGCATTCTATTTCTTTTCCCTGTATATTTTCTTCTATTAATATTTTTGTATCATACTTTGCTGCTTCTATAATTGCTTGTTCTAATTCTTTTTTGCTATTTGCCTTATTTATTCCTATTGATGAACCAGAATTTGATGGCTTTACAAATACCGGAAATTTCAATTCGTTTTTTACTTTTTTACATATATCTTTCATTTCTACTTTTGTTTCTTCAAAATTACTTTCTACATAATAATATTCATTTTTTCTTATTCTTATATAGCAATATTTTGCTTGATTTATTCCCGCTTTTTCTAAAATAGCTTTTGTATATATTTTATCCATTCCTACGCTTGATGCTAATATGCCACACCCCACATATGGAATTTGTAATAATTCTAACAGTCCTTGCATGCTACCATCTTCACCGTATGTTCCGTGCAATACTGGAAATATTGCATCTAATTCTTTTAAATATGTAGTTATGCTTTTTATTTTTGATTTGCTATATATTTTTATGCTTAACTCTAATTCTTCCTCCGTATCTCTAACAGATTTATATTCATACCACGTTCCATCTTTATCTATGTATATTGGAAATATATTATATTTTTTAGTATCTAAATGCTCTACTATCGACATTCCTGACATTGTTGATATTTCATGCTCTGTACCCTGTCCACCAAATATTACCCCTAGATTTATTTTGCTCATTTGCATCACTCCTATTTTTTATCTAGTTATAATATATGTGATTATCTAATATGTGTGTCAAGAATTTCTTTTACTGTTGATACTCATTTCATATTTCTCCTCTTGACTTTTGTATCTTTTCTTTAGTTAATTCAGTTATTTCTTCTGCTCTCCATGTTCCTGCGTCATAATTAACAAAGTCTCCTATGTGTAATTTTGTAGAATCATATCCTTCATCTGTTGTATTCTTTCCATTGCCATTAAATATTTCTGTTGGGCTTGTCCATACAATTTCTTTAGGAGGATTTTGGTCCTCTACTGTACCACTTACATAATTATTAAGTTGTTCATTAATTTTGTCTAATTCATTTTGTTCTTCCTTTACGCTGTTATTATATTTTCCTACTGCATTATCTGCATTTTCTATTATGCTATTGTTACCTATTAACGCATTCAGTGCAACTCCTGCTAGTATTAATAGTACTATTATTGTTATTATTAGCGCTATTAGTGTTATTCCTTGTTTACTTTTTATTATTCTTTCTTTTGTCTTCATTATTTTTTCTCCCCTCTTTTGATTTGTTTTATACTTTTATCTTACCATATTGATTATAAAAATACTTAACCATTAGCGGATATTTTTGAAATTTTTTTCCGTTTTCCTTTTGTATGTTTTCTGTGTTTCTTTTCTGCCTTTATCTATTCACAAAAATAAGACATATAGACCTAGTTCTTCTTACTAAGTCATATATGTCCCATTTTTTATATATTCATTCTTCTTATTTTCTTTAATATACTACCTGTGTGTACAGCCTCAAGGCTTTCAGCGGTTACTTTCCCCATTTCTTTACTTCTTTGTTTTTGTATTGCAGGTAGGAGATACTCTCTCTCACTTACACAGTTATTATATATTATTTTCTATTTTTGTTCAATACTTTTCTTTGGCTATTTCTTAAATTATTTTTTCAATTATATTGCTAAACTTCATTGAATTTGATGCCTTGAATAGGATTACATCATTGGGCTGTAAGATTTCTTTTATATGTTGAGCAGCTTCTTCATTATTAGTATAGCTATATATTTTTTTAGTTCCAAGTTCTTTTGCTTTTTGAGATATGTGTTTTGCTCTTTTACCTATTGTGATTAGTATATCTATATTATTATAAGCAACTTCTTCTCCTACTTTTTCGTGTAATTCTTGTTCAAATTCTCCTAGTTCTAACATATCCCCCAATACTGCTATTTTTCTGTTTCCTGCTGTTATTTTTAAATATTCGATAGCTGCTTTCATTGAGTCATAACTTGCATTGTATGAGTCATTTATTATTGTTATATCATCTTTTTTGATTATTTCCATTCTTTTTTTAGTAAGCTCAAATTTCTCTATTCCTTCTATTGCTTGCCTAATTTCTATATTACATATCTCTGATACTGCCATCGCACATAGACTGTTATATACAAATGGTTCCCCACTTACTGGCACTTTTATTTTGTAAACTTTTTCTTTTATACTTATATCATATTCGACTGAGTTCTCTTGTTCATTTATGTTGTATGCCATATAATTACTTGAATTATGTATTCCATATGTTATGATATTATATTTTCCCTTATTGGCCTCTGCCCATTTATGCAATAAATCATTATCATTATTTATTACAACTATTCCATTTCCATCCATTCCCTCTAAAATTTCAAGC
The DNA here is from genome assembly GCA_964468015.1 of uncultured Clostridium sp. Lineage (GTDB taxonomy): Bacteria > Bacillota > Clostridia > TANB77 > CAG-508 > UMGS1864. Next base: position 21,176 of record CAYXUA010000001.1, read on the forward strand.
TTTGCTTTTAGGATATTCTCTCTCGAACCCAAATTTCCTATATGTGCTGTACCTACATTTGTTATTACACATATATTAGGTTTAGCTATATTAGTTAAAAGATTTATCTCTCCAAAATGGTTCATTCCCATCTCAACTACAACAATTTCCTGGTCTTTTAATCTTAAAAGAGTTAGCGGTAAACCTATATGATTATTATTGTTCCCTTCAGTTCTTAATACATCATACTTTTGTGATAGAGTACTTGCTATAATATCTTTAGTACTAGTTTTACCTACACTTCCAGTCACTGCAACTACTGGGATATTATATTGCTTTCTTCTATATGCTGCTATATCCTGTAATGCTCTAATACTATCTTTTACTATAATTATACTTTTATTTTTTATATCTTCTAAATTAATATTCTTTTCATAAGACTCTTCCAAAATACAACCTATGGCACCATTTTCGATAGCTTGTTTATAATAACTATTTCCATCAACATTTTCTCCTTGTATTCCCACATACATATATCCATCAGTTATATTTCTTGTATCTTTTGAAAAACCTTTTACTTCCTGAATTGCATCTCCACATAGTAATCTACCATTACAGGCACTTACTACTTCCTCTATGCTCAAATTATTCATAAGTCCCTCCTCGTTATATTATATAAATTTCTTAAAATTATATCCACAAAATAATAAAAAGTCAATGTAATGAAATAATGCCACACACTCACATAGAGTAGTACCAAAGAATAAGTGATTAAAAATAAAAATTATCTCCTTCCAAGCTCACGGGTATTCCCCCGCCTCAAAGGGCTGTCCGGAGATAATTTTTATTTTTAATCACTTATTCTTTGGTACGGCCTAAATCAATGGCTACATCCTACAAACGCAGGTATAAATAAACCAATCAATTACATAGTAAGAGCACCATTAGGAGTATCAATAATAACTAAGATATCCTCTTCTCTACCATTATCCGCATTAATATAAACCAAGAATTCAGTATCATCGACTTTACCTTTAAACTCCCAACATAAAACTTCCGTATTCCACTCAGTAGGAATAATAGCCAGACCTTCACTTTCTATCTGTAAATCCTTATTTATAGTCTTCTTAGCTTCTTCCTTAGATATCTTAGGAGTCACATCATTTCTAGTAGTATGCGAATTTAAATATCCTGAAGTCTCAATTCCCATAACTTCTCCATTATCCAAAGCTATTTTTAGCTTTATTAAATCTGGATACATTACTACATCATTTTGTGTCGCAGCATAATTAATAGTCATAATTCCATCTTGCTTTAAGAAATATGTTTCTTTCATATTTTCAAAACCATGACTTGCTAAATATTGTTTCCCAATATTATTTGCATCCTCATCAGAAATAACCTCTGTTTTTATATCTCTATTATAATTCATTAATAACACATAACCATCTTGCTTTGTTATAGAAATATATGCATAATTATCTTTTCCTTCATTTAATTTTACTGAGAAATCATAAGCAGGTATTTGTCCATTTTCAATTAAACCATTCGAAATTATTTCCGCAATCTTATCTTGACCTATATATTGTTTAACCTTCTCCTTAGCTTCATCTTCACTAATCTCATTTCCTGTTAAAGCCTTTTTTGCACCTTGATTAATATGCTCTGAATAAGCACCATCATATATTAGCCCTGCATATTCCTCAAAACTCTTAGTAATATTACCAAAACTATCTTGTGATAAATTACTTACCTGTTGTGCAAAAGCATTAGAACCTTTTTCAGTTAGTTCACCCCAAGAGATTTTACCTTCATTTATCTCTAAAGATAATTGATTTAAAGTATTCTCAAGCTCTATACTATAATTATGCAATTCTTTTAAATTTTTTAAATCTTCATCAGTTAATGCCTCATTATATATATTCTTCCTTGACAAAGAATAACTATATTCACTAACTTGGTTTAGAAATTTAGCAGTATTAGCAAGCTCATTTGTAGAAATTGGAAGCTGTGCTAAATAGCTGCTTGCAAGATTTGCTTCTCTCCATACATTTGTTAATGTTTCTGCTCCATGCTCTGGTGAATTAGAAATCAAAGACTTAGCCAAATAATTCTCTACATTTTGCACATATTCAACTAACTCAAAAAACGCCAAATTGTATGAATTCTCCATTGTCTGTCTATACTCAGTTTGCTTCTTATATAATCCGATTCCCAAGCCTACACAAACTACTAATAGTACAACAATTATACTATACATATGTCTATCTTTTAGTCTATTCTTAAAATCATATAATTTTTCTCTAACATTCATTACTATACCTTTCCTTTCTATTATTTACAAAAATTATGTTTACCTATTTTCTTAACAATCTGTCTTGACCAAATCCAACTACTTGTGGCAGTATCTGGATTAAAATAATATATACATCCATTAGTAGGGTCCCATCCATTTAAAGCATCTTGAGCAGCCTTATATACAGTTGAACCTTCACTAATAGGTACATTAATCTGACCATCACTAACTGCAGTAAATGCTCCTGGTTGATATATTACTCCGGCAATAGTATTAGGGAAACTAGAATGCTTAACCCTATTTAAAATAACAGCGCCAACAGCAACTTGTCCTTCATAACTCTCACCTCTAGCCTCACCATTAATAGCTCTAGCCATAAGCTGTACATCAGAAGAATTACGACCACTACTTGCAGCATACACTTTACTAGACTCTTTATTAATTCCAACAATACTAAAATAGACAATACCTGCTAAAGCAATTGCTCCTAATATCCACATCAATTTTTTCATCCCTTCACCTCCAATATTTCAAAGGATTGCCAATGGGGACGGAGAAATTGCCAATAGGGACGGGGGATTTTGGCAATTCTCTTATTAATATTAATATTTTTTATAAAGCAAATTGAAATTGCCAAAATCCCCCGTCCCTATTGGCAATTTCTCCGTCCCCCATTGGCAATTTCTCCAAAAATTTATAAGCCAACTAACACTAGTTTGCATATTTTTCTCAAAAATATACTTTTTTTCAATAAAATGTGATATAATTTCAAAAAATAATATGGAGGTCCATATGAAAAAAATTTTAATTTTTTATGGTTCTTATGGTGCTGGGCATTTATCAGCTGCGCGCTCAATTAAAGAATATATAGATAACAACTACCAAGATACAGAAACAATGATGGTAGATTGTATAGAATATATAAACAAAATTTTAAACAAGGTTTCAACTAAAACTTATGATGAACTATCAAAAAAAGTACCTTGGGCTTGGGAGAAAGTGTATTCGAGCTCTCAAACAGGGTCACTTAGTAAAGTAAGCAATACTTCAAATAGATTGATGTCAATAAAACTTAATAAGTTAATTCAGGATTTTAACCCAGATTTAATAATTTCTACTCATCCTTTTTCAACTCAAATGTGTGGAATATTAAAAGAAAAACAAAAAATCAATTGTAAAATAGCCACAGTATTAACAGATTACGCACCACATAATCAATGGCTTGTAAAATCAGACTATATAGATTACTTCTTTGTTGCACATTATGGTATGAAAACAGCTCTAGAAAAAACAGGTATAGCCCCTGAAAATGTATTTGCTACTGGAATTCCGCTTTCAAATCGTTTTCTTGCACATTATAACAAAGAAGAAACACTAAAAGCATTTGGATTGCAACCAGGTAAACGCACAGTACTATTTTTTGCAGGCGGAAGCTCACACTATGCAACAGGAAATATATACGAAATATTTAATTCATTTATGGAGTCATTTCCTGATGTACAACTTTTAACAATAACAGGTCGTAGTCCTAAATTAAAGAAACATTTTGATGAAATAGTAGAAGTATATGAAAAACAAGATAATGTAAAAGTTCTAAGCTTCACAGACAAAGTACCCGAGCTTATGAGTGTATCTGACTTAGTTATCACAAAACCAGGCGGTCTAACAACAACAGAAAGTCTAGCTTCAGGACTTCCAATAATAGTCATAAACCCTATACCTGGCCAAGAAGAAGAAAATGCAAGATTCTTAGAAGAACAAAAAGTAGCCATATGGCTAAAAAAAGAAGATGATATAAAAGAAATCCTTACAAACTTATTCACATCACCCTACGATTTAAAAAACATGAAAATCAAAGCCAGACTATTAGCCAAAAAGAATTCTACCAAAGACATTTGTCAAATTTTATTAGGCTAAAATCAAAACATTTTAGAGTAGTTGAAAAGGAATAGGATATCAAAAAATAAAATATAAGAGGCGATGAGCGCCAGCCCTTTGAGGCGGGGGAATACCCGTGAGCCTGAAGCCATCACCTCTTATATTTTATTTTTTGATATCCTATTCCTTTTCAACGGCCCTAATCAAGACTCTAATCAAAGTCCCAATCAAGCCACAACCAAATCCCTAACACTATGACTCTGTCTCTTCCAATATCTCCAAGCACTTCTTCATAAACAAAGACATATTTGTATTGCTATTCGGTTTCAGCTTTTCATATAATGTTTCCACAGCTTCTTTATCCGTTTCACCTTTATTTATTGGGAAAATTTTACTATACATTCTTCCTTTTTCTTTATCATTTGGTATTTTTGGTAATATTCCAACACTAAACAAAACCTCATCTAAATTCTTGTTATTCCAAATAGGTATTATGTATGGTTCTAGCCAGTGACCTTTAAACATCTCCTTGTTTTTATATTTTTCTATTGTTTCATCATCAGCATCATCTAAGTCCATTATGATTATTACAAAGAAGTTTATCGGCATTTTATTTATTCCTTCTTCATATTCGTATTTTCTTTTTAATGTAGTTGGATTTTTGAATATGGTGTTATTTAATATGGTATTTAGTCTATTTAATTGTATACTTGTGTTTGGATCTTTGTATATTTCTATTGGTAAACGTAGATTACTTTTTATATGCCCGTCCTAGTATGTTTTCGCATTGTCCATGAGCTATTATAACTCCTCTGCAATAATACGGTTTTTTCATTGTTAATCGTCTTTTTCGTATTCCTTTAATACTAGTTTTATTGTCTCAAAATCTACATAGTCAGACATTGGTAATCCTCCAAACATACCTTTAAAATACAAATCACGATTATTGTTATTTTTCTGTATCTTTAAATCATAATCGTTTATACAATTAATTTTCTTATTGCCTTTATAATCAATATCTATAATATATATATTTTCCTTTGGTAATAATTCTAATAATAATGTATTATGTGTTGTTATTACTAATTGCCCTGTTATTTCATCTTTTATAGACATTATAATGTTTTTCATTAGTACATCATGTATTCCATTATCTATTTCATCTATTATTACAGTTTTTCCTATAAGTGCTCCTGTCAAAGAGTCAAATTGCCTTACAATTCTTTTAGTTCCCTCTGATTCATCATCAAATGGGATTATTCTTTTTTTGTTTCCAATCATTTTTTCAAATACTAATTTATATGATATTTCGTCCTCATATTCCTTAATTTCATATCTAACATCTTTTATATCTGAATATGCTTGTGTAAAAAATATTTTTAATATTTCCTCATATTTATCCAGCATTTTTGTACTATTTTTAGAGTCTTTATCTTTTTTAGAAATAGTTCCTTTTGCCATACTTCGTATTCCATTACTTTCAGGCAAACTTCTCATTTTATCTACATGCACATGCATTGATTCAATTTCTTTTATAAACTTACGCATATTTTCTGTAATGTTGCTATTTATATATTCTTTATTCTTATCTAGCATTTCATAATATACTAGTGATATGAAAGTATGTTTCCCCCAATATTTCTGTATTTCTTCTTTTAATTCCTCATTATATTTCTCATTTGGAAATATTGACATATTTAGCTCAATATCCATTTTATCTTCGTGCTCTAGTATATGAAAAAGTTCCCCTCTTTGCTTATTTACTTGATAATATAATTTTTCTTCTTCAATTTTGTCTTCAAATTTTATATAATAATATCCTTCTATTCCATCAATATTAAAACCATATTCTATTTCAGTTGGTTCATCTTCATTTAACATTCTATATCTACTAGTCTCTAATAATATGTTTAAGAAATCTTTTATGTCTCTTTCCTTTTCTTCATCTTTCATACTTTTCATAATTAGCATATCTTTTGGAAGTTTACTAAAAATCACATCAGATACTCTTGTTAATATGCTTCTTTGTAGGAATTCAAACAATTGCACTACATTTGTTTTTCCTGAACCATTTTCTCCATATATTGCTATTAACTTGTTTATTTTATTTTTACTTTTCTTTAAATTAAAATCAATTTTTTTAAGTGATTTAAAATTATGTGCTTTTACATATGTAAACATTTTATCACTCTCCTATATAAGATAGTATATTAGATTTATGCCATCTTATTCAATTTTACCCCAATTTTATCAATAAGTCAACTAATTTTACTACATTTTGTATCATTTTTATTAATCTTATAGTGTAAAAATCCCCCGTCCCTATTGGCAATTTCGGCAATTTTTTTATTTTATTTGTCCTTTGGTTTCTTTTTGATGTATACTGTTCCTCCTACAAAGATTGCTATTACTGTACATGCTGCTACTGTGTATAGAATGTAAGTCATACTTCTGTTTTCTCCCCATGGTTTTGTTATTATTATTTTTCTATTTTTTATTGCATCTACTTCAAGTGGTATTGTGTCTGCTACATAGTTTCCTGGTACTTCGGTTTCCGAACGTCTTCCAGCAGTGTTTTCTCTTTCTACTATTTCCATTGAGCTGTCGAAAGTTAAGTCTGCCTCATCATTTTGAGAAGTTATTAATTTTGATAGGGTTACTGTGAATACTGCTTCTGAGTCACCTGTTTTATTTTCTACCTCAAAACTGCCTGCTGGATATAGTTCTATTCCAAAACCTTCTGTTTCGTATACTTTCATATCCTTATCTTTTAAAACATTTATTGTTTCACCTGTAACTTTTCCTTGTATGTCACTTATTTCTACATTGTCCCATACAGAATTTTCGTCTCTATATAGCATATTTTTACTTGCATAATTGAATACTAGTTTTGCTCTTGTTGTTACTGTGTCATCACTTGCTCCTGTCAAATAATTTGATAGTCTGTCTATTTCTCCTTCATTTCTAACTGTAACTTCATATTCTACAATTAGGGTAGAACCATGCATTATTTCTTCATCCATGTAAATTGTTATTGGAACTTCTTCTTGGTCCATTCCATTTACATTTTTACTTATACCCTTTCGTGTGTTAATTAGTTCTGTATCATCTGATAAGATTATTTTTATTGCTTTTATTTGTGTTTCTATTACTAATTTTGTTTTTGGTCTTTCCATTAGAGCTAAGTTTAGCTCATGTATTTTACTTACCTTTACATTATTTGCTTCAAATGTTGCCATTTTACTTTCTGCTGTCATATATGTTTCGTCTGCTAGTATTTCTATTGCTTCTTCTTTTTCTGCTCCTTCTAGCTTTTCAATTGATTCTACATCTATTTTTTGTGCTTTTTCTAATGTCATTACTTGATATTTGTTTATGCTGTATGCTCTAGTTCCCTTTGTTTCTGTATTTCCTTCTATGTCTTTTGCACTACTTCTTCTAGACTCAAGCTGACTGTCTTCTACTATTTTTGTACATATTTGGTCTATTACTTCTTCTGATTGCACATTATATATGGTGTATACATTACCTCTTCTTGGAGCTTCTTGTGTTCCAAATATCTCTTCTTCATTTGTTGTTAGTATAGTAGTTAATTCTATATTATTATCATCTGTTGCTATTTCTATTTTTTTGATTACTTGTTCTATATTTTGCACAGTTTCTTTTGAGTCTGTAAAAACTATCATTATTTTTTCTTTCGCATCAGCTGAATAACTATTTGTTGCTGCTTCTATTCCATAGCCTATTGCTGTTTCATTTTCGCTACCAATTCCTGCTATTGCTTTAATAATTGTATTTCTATTTTGTTCTGGTTTTGATATTACTTCTGCTGTGTTATTGAATTTTGTTATTCCTATTTTTACTTCTGGTAGTTTATCATATATTCCATTTGCCATTTTGGTAGCTAGGTCTTTTATTTGTTCACTGCTTGTTCCTGCCATGCTTCCAGAAACATCGGCTACTAGCATTATTTCCACATCTTCATATGATTTTGTAGTTTCTTCATTTGCATTTATATCTGCTGTGGACATTCCTTGATAGTCTTGTCCATTATATTTTGTATTTTGTTTTAGTTGTTCTGCTAGCCCATATGTAAACTTAGTTTTATATGTTCCAGAGGCTAAGTTTATAAAACTATATCCTCCTTCTAGTTTTGCTCCATTACTTAAAGATAGTACAGTTCTTGTATTTTGTGTTTTTAATGTCAAATATACATCTTTGCTTGAGTCTGTTGGGTGTTTAAAGTATTCTATTAATTCTACTTGTATGTTTTGAATTAGAGTTTCTTCATCTTGTCTTATTCCATCTCCAATAATTTGATTGTTAATCAATTTTTGAATATGTTCTCCTACTTTAGAGTCTTCCCATATATTTCCTTCTATTACATTTCCATAGCCTACAATGTTTCCATTTTCATCTATGTTTATACCATCTTCATTGTCTAATGAATCATCTGTTGTTGCACTATCTGCTAATCTTAGTAATAGTGTTGGTGATTTGTCTTCATCATCTTCATAGGCTGCTCTTTCTTTCGTTGGATTTGCATTTCCTGGTTGTGAATCTGCATCTATTAGTCCTGCTATACTTCCATCTTGAATATAATATGTTTTATATCCATTTACTTCTGTCATGCTTGATTTTCCAACACCTGTTTCATCTAATTCTACTTTACTGTTATTGTCTTTCTTCACTTTTAATATGATGTGTACTTCTAAGTATTCTCCCTTTTTAAATCTTAAGTCTTCTCTGTCTAGTCCTGTTGTATATATTTTGTTATATTCACTTGCATATGAATTACTACTATTTTCATATTTTGATTTTGTTGTCCATTGTATTTCTATTTTGTTAGTTTTTGCTTGTTCTTCACCTTCATTTACTTCATCATATTTTACTTGTGCCCATGATGTTATATCAAAATCTCTATATTGTGTAGCGTATTCTAAGTCTTTACTATAATAGTCTGCAAGTTCTGCTATTTGTACATAGTCTTTTTCTCCTGCATTTCTTATAACTATTATATAATCTAAATATGCTTCTAATTCTGACTGTTCTTTACTTCCTAGTATTTCTATTAGTCTAGCTTTTGTTTCTTCATCTGGTGCTTTACTTAATAATTCTTCTAATGTCCAGTTATAGTCTGCCCTGTTTATCTCTTGTATGTATTGCTCTTTTTCTATATTAGAGTTTATGTCTCTTATGTTTCTTTCTGAGAATATGTAACTCTGTGTGTTTCCTTTTATGCTGAATATTGTTTCATATAAGTCTGTTTTTAAGCTTGTATCTGTTTTGTATCTTTCTGCTAGTCCTAGATTGACATTTTCACTATCTACTATTTTTATGTATTTTTTGTCTTCTACTGTTATTCTTTTTGATATTGGATAGTGAATATTATTTGATACTGTTTTTGCATACATTTCAAAATTAGATTTTGTGTATCCATCATCTGTTGTTTGTATGCTTGAAGTGTTTATTCCAGTTTCATAACTTAATTCAATTTGCCCTCTACCACCTATTGCAGTACTGTTTCCGGCTATTTCTGTATATGCTTCGTTAAATTCTTTTCTGTCAGCATCCCTTTCTTCTGATGTTGAGTTGTTTATGTATTTTTGTCGTGTTAAGTCTGCTTTATAGTCTGCTACTGTGCCATTTACTAGTAGCTTTGTTGTTTTGTATGTTTGTCCATCATACACAAATTCTAATTCATATATTCCCTTTTTTACATCTTTAAGAGTATAATTTCCTAGTGAGTCTGAATGTGCATAATAGCCTATTCCTGTTCTGTTTCCATTTTTGTCTACTTGGTAAATGTCTACTCTTACTTTTTCTATACCATGTTCGACACTTTCTTTGATTCCATTGTTTTGGTCCTCCATTCCGTCATGCCAAATGTTTCCGGTGAAATCCATTACTAGTCGCCATTCTTTATTTGTTTTTTCATCACTTGCAGGATATTCTGGGTCTGTTTCTCCTGAACCTGGTGTAAGTGTTTGCACACTTTCTTTATACTCGTTCTTGGTCCATATAACATCTATTAATTTTTGTGATGGTATTTCTCTATATGAGTTATATACTGTTGCTGTTAGATAGAAATAACATCCTACTATATGGCTATATGTTTTGTCATGCATACATATGTTGTAACCATTATCTATATCATGACACCATAGAATATCTTTATCGCTTCTGCTTATTCTGTTTGGAGTCCATTTTACTTTGTTATATGTCCCTACTAGCACATTGTACTGTGCATCTACATTATATTCATTATGAATGAAGTCAATTTTATTTATTTGAGTTACTGAATCCAATTCTTCTTTATAAGTTAGTTTTATGTAAAATTCTTCGTAACCTACTGGATATTTGTATTTTTCTTTTGTGAATAATGGTTCATATCTTTTTGTTGCTGTTGCAGTTCCTGTGTATATAAATTCTACTTGTATATTTCCTATGTTGTTTCCGTTTTTGTCTAGCTCTGCTATTACATTATTGTTTTGGTCATATACTTTCATTCCTACTATATTACAGAAATATAATTCCTTATCTCCATATTTTAGTCCTTGTGGTTCATATTTTAGTATGAATGGGCCTATTATTGTGTCTTTGTAATCGTCATCCATATATACTGCTGTGTCTAGTTTTATATTTGAAAATTCATATCCTTTTCTTTTGTATGCAGCATATGCATTTGCTTCTGCAACTAGTGCTTCACTTTCTTTAGTTGTTTCCCAATTCCAAGTTACATTTCCTTTGCTTATTTCTGTTGTGTACATTGCTTTTTGTATTGCTGAGTCTAGGCTATCATTTAGCGCATAATAGTTTAGTATATATGCTTCTTTCTCTGTTGCATTTCCTTCTTTTCCCGGTCTAGTTAATGGTGTTTCTGCTTGTGATACTACATATTTTCCTAAGGAGTAGCTATATATATCTTGTGTTCCGTATATATTTGTTGTTGTTCCTTCGACAAATCTTGTTCCTATTCTGTCTCCTGTTTTAGGGTCTGCTACCACTTCTTTTAGTGCATATACTCCGCTTCCTGCTACTACCATTGCATTTAAATGATTTTCTTCTTCCCTTGCTGGTATCGTTTGTCCATATTGCACACAGAATAGTTCTTTTCTTTCATTTAATTCCTCCCATGGAATAAATCTACTTGTCTCCAGTTTTATATGGCATACTTCACCTAAATTTCCTGCATAGTCTATTGCTCTTATATGTAACCATTTCCCTACATATTCTTGACCAAATACGGTTTGTACATTTCTTATTGTACTACCTGGGTCTGTTGTAGGACTATCGCTTATGGTCCATGCATATCCTTTTATTCCTGTTTTTATTTCTTGCACAACTGGGTTTGAATATAGTTCATCCTTTGTTCTTGGATGCACAAATTTTACGTAGAACTCATATGAAGTCCCTCTATCTTCTGCCCATAAATCCATTTTTATATTTCCATTTCTATCAGCTGTTTCTGATAATGTTACTAAAGGTCTTGATGGTCCTGCTTTGTCACTTGCCTCTTTATCTGGGTATTCAACATCTGTTAATGCATCTTTGGTTACTAATGAAAATCCTTGTTCTCCTTCTTGCTCTCTATATGGATAATATTTTGCTATCATAGTGTCTTGTATCTCTTGATACAGACTGTATGCAATGGTTTCATATAATGAACTATTGCTACTAGATACTTTATATAATGAGTCACTATTGCTAAATTGAGATGTACTACCATAATCTATTATTAGGCTTATTGTTTTCATCCCATTTCCTTTAGCTCTTGCTATTGCAGAATATGGATCTCCGCCAGACCAACCGTCTGTCATTGTAATTAAAACATGATTCTTTTGTGTAGAACTATTTAATATATCTATTCCTAGATTTATTCCTTTATCAGCTCTAGTTCCACCAGATGCTCTCATTCCTGAGATTGCACTTAGTAATTGCGCTCTGTTATTTGAACTACTTATTCTTACAGATGCTCCACTATTAAATGTTATAATACTTATTTTCATATCAGGATAATAGTCTAATAGTTTATTTATTAAAGTATTCATTCCAGACTTTACTACCGATATTCCACTTCCAGACATACTTCCTGATGTATCTATTACTATTGCCACTTCTGGAAGTTCTTCTGGTTCATCTTTCGCTATTTCTATTGGGTTCCAATCTATATTAACATGGTTCCAGCCCGGTGTTTGTGCTATTCCTGTGTCAGTAAAGTTTGAGGCTTCTTGGTATGTTTTGAATAAGTTTAAATCCCTAAATACAAATTTTAGTGGCATATGTAATACTTCACTTACATTTCCAGCATAATCTATAGCTTTTAAATGCAATATGTAACCTGCATTTATTTTTACTCTTGGTATAGTTATTGTTTCTCCTGCTTTAAACATTATTTGATTACCTGGCTCAGTATATTCGTTATTGTCTATTACATATGAAAATCCTTGTACTCCTGTTGTTATTGTTGTCGTAGATTCATTTGAAGTATATTCTTTTTGTCCTGCTTTTGCTATTACCTTATGGATATAGTTTGTTCCATTGTCTCCTGCATTTGCTGCTAGGTTTAAGTTCCATCCATCTCCTCTTATTAGTGAAAGTTCTGCATTTGGCTTATCTGGCGCACTTATATCTCTTATTCCGTCTGATGCATTTAGGGTTGCTGTTGGAGTTCTTGTTGTTATTTTTGCTTCATATTCTCCAACTTCACTTTTTTGATATAGTGTATACATTCCATGCCCTGGTTCTGTTGAGATTTTCCAAGGGTCACTTTCTGTTCCACTTCCTGTTGTTTGATATATTCCTGCTTTTAGTGTAATTACTACTTTTATTCCTGCTGTAATTGTTTTTCCTTTTTTATAAACTCTTCTTAAATTTACATCTGTTCCATCTACATAATAAAGAGCTCTTAAAAAATCAGTTCCGTTATAATAATTTGGTAGTAAGAAGGTTCCTCCTGTGTATAGTCCAGTTGTATCTGTTATTGTTGCTACTTTTCTGTCATAAATTCTTGAACCTCCTATTCCCAAGATATCTCCATGCTTGTCTGTGTCGTATATTTCTTCATAGCCTTTTTCTCTCATTTCTACTGAGATATTTTCTGATTCGGTTTGGTTTAGGAATTCTCTAAGATTAAGTAGTCCTGAACTATGTGGCAAATCTGCTATATCTAGTGCTCTTGCATTGCTTACATATGAATAATTTTCAAAGCATTTTGCTATTTGGTCTAATTGATAGTATACACCATATCCTCCACTATCTCCTGAAGAATCTCCATATGAATATGGATTTGCATTACGCCAGTTGTAGTCCTCTCCTCCTATGCTTGTACTACATACTGGATTAGTGCTTACCAATTTTACTACTTCTCCATCGTTATATATAACTCTCCAAGAAGTGTTGTTTAAATTCATATTTGTTTTATTTTTTATTTTGCTGCTCATTTGTTCATAGTTGCTATTTATCTCATCTAATGTTATTGGGTAATCTACATAGTCTCCTATTTGTGCTTGCCCTGCTAAAGTTTTATCATCTGTTATTCCTGACCATTCTAGCGTAACTTTTTGTTCTCCATAGTTATAATTTTGCGTTAGAGTTATGTCATATTCCTCTTCTTCACCATCTGAGTTTTCCTCTGTACTTAATTTATCTTCTATTAATTGACTATCTAATACATTTATATCTTCTGCAAATACTACATTTCCAATTAGTATTATGCATGTAATTACTGCTATTGTTATACGACTTTTCAATACTATATCCACCTCTTTTCTGTCGCTAGTTTCTTTCTGATTATATATACTCCTGTTCCTATAATCGTTAATATTATTATTCCTGTTCCTGTGTAAACTGGTGCCATTCCTGTTGATACTGTTAGTAAACAAATTACTGAACTTGTGTTATCTTCTGCCTTACTATCTTCTAGTCCTTTTTCATTGTAGGTTTTTGTAATTGAAAAAGTATTTTCTATTTTTCCCACATTATTTCCTGTCATTTGTTTTGTTAAGATTAATTTTATATTTGTACTTTCTCCCGGATTTAGTATTTCATCTGATATTCCTGTTAGATATATTTTCTTATCGTTTCCTTCATACCACTGTTCATTCATATCTGAAGTAAATATTAATCCATTTGGTTTGTCTGCCATTATTTGTGTTACACTTCCTGCAATATCTCCGTTGTTTGTTACTTTTAGCGTATATTCTATTAATACTGTTGCTCCGTTTATTTCTTTGCTTTTTATTTCTGTTTTTGCAAGACTGCTCATATCATAAGTTGTTTGTGTTGTTCCTTTAGATGTTTTTACTGTTATATTTGTTATTCCGGCTTCTAGTTTTAAATTGAATTTAGGTTTTTTATACATTCCTATATCTATACTAAGAATTGTCCTATTTGTAATTTCTATTAAGTCTGTAACTCCGGCTTCTCTTTCTTGACCGCCCAAATTAATCTTTTTCAAGATAGCATCTGAGTTTCTGTCATTTATGACATTATTTTTTTGATATTCTGTTATATCATATTGCGTGCTGTCATACATGAAAACTACCATGTACTTACCTGGTTCTATATTTTTAAATTCATAATCTCCATCTAGGTCTGTTGTTGTTTTCTTTTCTTCTCCTGTTTTGTAGTCTTTTACAATATTTCCATTCTCATTTATTAGATATACTGTTATTCCTTTTAGAAATTCTTCACTTTCTTGTCTTTCTCCATCTTTATTTATATCTTCCCAAGCTGTTCCTTTTATTTTGTATCTAATTTTCCCGTCTTCTCCAACCTCTCCTGTCGAGTTTCCGCTTCCACTGCCTTCTGAAGAGTCTCCGTCCGTTCCTCCATTTCCGCTGTTTGTGTTGATTACTGTATGTTTTATTTGTCCTATTTCGAACTCTTCTACATTATTTGCACTTAAAGTGGCTTTGTTTACTATATCTAATTCTTCTACATCTGAATCTATATTTTCCACTTGTACTTTTATTTGTACAGTTATTGTCCCTTGACCCAGATTAGTTTCTACTTTTATTTCTTCGCTTCCATCTGATAATATTTGGTATTCTTGTCCTAGTTTTGTGTAAGTACCACTTATAAATTTGGTTCCTTCTGGAATTATGTTGTTTATGCATAAATTAGATATTGTAGCATCATTCTCATTTGTTATATTTATGTTGTATGTAATTATATCTTTTTCATATACATATCTCTGTTTTGTATCGCTCTCTAGTTTTGCACTGATTTTTGGTTTGGCTATTGTGTTTGTTACACTGCTTGATGTGTTTGATTCTACTCCTTCTGCGCTGATAGCTGTATTTGTTACGATTTCTTTTTTGTACACATCTCCTTGTAATTTATTTGCTGTTACTTCTATTTCAAGTTCTATTGTGTCATATGCACCTAATTCTGGACATATAGCGGTTAATTTATTATTAGCTTGATCAAATTTTATTTCTCCGCTTCCTTGTAATATTGTTGCTGATGTATAGCTTATTCCATCTGGAATAACCTTACTTATATTTATATTTTTCATTTGTAGTTCTATTTTGTTTTCTACAATTACTGTATATTTATAACTCTCCCCTTCTTCTAAATATACAGATTTTGCTTTTGATGATTCCTCAAAAATATTAAAATACGATTTTATTACTTGATTATGAGTTGTATTTGATTGTATTTCTTTTTCTATATTGCTAGCTTCCAAAACAGCATAATTTTCTATTATTATTGTTGGTAATTCTGTTATTTCTGTTCTTATTTTCTCTCCTGTTTCACCACCTGTACTTATTATATAGAATTTTCCATCTTCTTCAGTAAATCCTTCCTGTGCTCCATAGTATTCTAGTATTGTTGGTATGTTATCCACAACAACATTGTATTGTAATTCTATTGTTTGATTTGGCTCTAGTTTTCCTATTTCCCATTTTAGTTCATTTGAAGAAGAATAATATGTGTATTTATCGTATGTTTCTATTTCGTTATCTACTCTTGTTTCTTGTATATAACTTGCTCCATACGGTATTGGATTTCTTACTACAACATTTTCTGCTACTAATTCTCCTGTATTTTGTAGTTTTATTTTGTATGTTATTTTTTGCCCTTCTGTTAGATTTGCTCCTTCATCTATTCCTGCTGATATTTCTATACTTGCTCTTGCCCCAATTCCTGTTGTTATACCTATTTTATTTGCTTCTGAAATAGCTTCTACATTTCCTACTTCTGTGTTATTAGTATAATATGTTACAATGTTACTATATGCATATTCTCCATGTTGTAGCATTTCTGGTATTTTTGTTTTATATTCAAAAACTATTTTTTCTCCTTGTGCCACATTGTTTATTATTATCATGTATGATTTTATTGCTTCTATATTTTGTATCTCTTTAGCCCATCCGTTTTGACTATTCTCTAAATTGGTATCTGCTTCTTCATTCTCTGTATAATATATTGTGAATTCTTTTTGTTCTTGTTCTAGGAGTTGTATTTGACTTGTAAGATTTGTAGTTATAGTGCTGCCTAAGTCTTCTCCTGTTAATACATTTTTGTTGCCAGCATAGGCAATTCTTCCTAGTACTTTTATATTTGTTGTTTGGTTTCCTGTGTTGTTCATGATTGTTACATTGTTTGTTATTTCTCTACTTTGTGCCAATATCTCTATTTTGCCTTCTTTTTGGCTTTCATTGGTAGAACTGATTATTGTTCCTGCATCATCAAATCCAGTTATTGTTTGTATAGTCTGGAAGCCCACTGGTGCTATATAGTTTACTGCTACCTTATTTGTTCCAACACTATACACATCTTCTAGTTCTATTGTGGTTTCGTTTTCATAATTTGTTTTGTTCTCATTAAAATAATATAATTTTATCTCATTATTTTCCTTAGTTGGTGTTAGTTCATCTAGCTTAATATCTGTGTTTATAACAATTGTTGTTCCTCCTATTATTGAGCTAGATATGAAGTCTTGTTGTGCTCCCTCTAATTTTATTAGCATTGCTTGATGTCCGTTTAATTCTATAATTCTTTTTTGTAGTATTTGTAGAGCATCTCCATATAAAATATTTACATTGTTTATTTTTATTTCCGAAATCTCTTCTGGCATTTCTAGAATGATAAATGGATTTGTCCATAAATCACTGTTTATATTATTGTTGTTTAGTTCTACCCTAAATTCTATACCCGTATTTATATCTGCTGTTGATAAAGTGTCGTTGCTTATACTAAATGTTGCTATGGTTTTACTGTCTATTAAAGGAATTTCTGTAGAATTTTCCTTTGTGTATGTTAACTCATATGTGTTTGTTGCATTTATGTAATTAGACGTTGTAAATGCGCTAAATGTTTCTACTTGCGTTTTTGGATACATTTTGTCTTTATCTATTACTTTATTATGTTTTATAATTAAGAACCCATCATTTATTATGTCGCTTGTTTCTATGTTTACTTTGCTTATAGGAGTAGTATAATCTACTTTATAATTTCCATTTGTGTCTTCTTGCATATCTGAATTTATTGTGGCAATTTCTTCTCCATTTTCATCTATTAATTTTATATATCCCTCTTGTCCTAATATTGCTTCAAAGTTTTGTTTTGAAATTGTTGTAGATTGATAAATAATGCTTATTATTTGTGTTTCGTTGTTTGCATTTATAAAGCTTTGCTCTAAATCTTTAATCTCTATTTTGTTTACAATATCACTTCTTAATATATTTATTTTATCTGTTGTTTCATAGCTTATGTCCTTTTTGGCATATATACTACCTTTACTTATTTCTGGTATATTTAAGCTTAATTCATTATGTATTACTTCATTTATTTGAATATCTAGTTCTTCTGCCCAAACATTTACTGCTTCTATTTTATTTTTGTCTTCTGTTACAGTAACTGTTGTTTCTAGATTTATTGGTAGTTTGTCTACTAAATGCTTATTCTCTGGCATTTCACCTTCATTTTCTTCTGGGTCCCATGCAAAGTCTATATATGCCCAAGTTTCTCCGGTCTCTTGGTCTTTTTCAATACTTACTATTTTCCCTTCTGGATATTCTTTCACATGTGTTGTGTCTAGATATTTGTTATAGGCTTCTTGTGAATAGTAATAATTTATATAGTATTCTTTCTCTATTATTTGTTTCTCTAATGTTTTTATATTTATAATTGTAAAGTTATTTTCTGTGTCTAATGTATAAAATTCACTTTCTTCTTCTGAATTTGATACCGGTCCATTTTCGGTATATATTTCTATATTTTCAGGGAGTAATTCTGCATATGTAGGTGTTTTTATTTTTATTTCTATCTCTCCGCCAAGTTCTACTTCTGGTATCTCTACTTTAATCTTTTGCTGAAGTATTACTCCTATATCCGCTTCTGAATTATTGTATGGTATATATTTAGTAATTTGCTGCACTATCGCTATATCTTCGGAATTAGATACAGCAAATGATTTTAAACTATATCCTAGAATTGAACAATTAGGCATAATTATGCACGCTATCGACATTGCTGCTATTACTTTATTAATCTTTCGGATTAGTGGCTTTATAAAATTGTTTTTACCGTTTATGGTTAGGGCACTTATTTTTTTTTGTAATAATGAAACATAGTGTGTGTATGTGTGTACATCCCCAACGGTTTCAGCGTTCTTATTCATTCCTGGCTCCTCCTTTTCATAGATTATTTAATATCATTTTTGTTTTATTTATCAAAGATATTTTCTCCTTTACCATATTTTTATATTAATATTTTCCGTTTTAAAATGCAATGGCAGTTTTTTTATATTACAAAATCCAATTTTCTTTGATATACGGATACTTTGATAGCGCTTTTGTTTCTTTTTTTATTAAGTTTTTATTACATTTTTGTAATATTTGTTATGTTTTCTGTTATTTTGTTTAGGCGTGCGGGCATTTGAAGAAAATAAGAACAGAGGAAATAGATCATCATGTGTGATGATTTTTTCCTCCGTCCTTTTTATGCTCTTACTTATCTATGTTATTTCCTTTTTTTGCCGAATAGAATTATTCCCACTGCCAATGTTGAGGTTGCTGCTAGTGCTATTAGCACATAACTTCTGTCTCTGTTTTCTCCTAATGGTTTAGTTATTACTATTCTTCGACTAGTTGCTTCGTCTGGTTCTAGTGATATTATTGTTCCTTCTTCTTCTAGTCTATGATTTCCAGGTATTGAGCCTATTACCCTTCTTCCTACGTCATTTCCTCTTATTGTTACTTCCATTGAGCATGTATATGTTAGATTTGTGCTTTCATCGTCTTCTGGGCTTATTAGTCTGCTTAGGATTAAATCTGTACTTATTACTGATGATTTCGCATTTTCTCCTCCTTCTAGGACTTCTTTACTTTCTGCTGGATATAATGCTTTTTCTGTTAGCGCATCTGTTCTTAATAACAATTTTGTTCCATTTTGGACTGTTGCATCTTTTAGGTCTTCTCTGGTTTCTGGTGATAATTCATTTTCTAATTCTTCTTTATTGTCATTTAATGTTACTACACTCCAGCTTACATCTCCATTTTGGCTTTCTTCTCTGTATACCACATTTTGATTTATGTATGCATATATTACTTTTGCTGTGCTTGGAATTGTGCTGTCGCTTTCTCCTTCGAAGTAATTGCTTAGCTTGTCTATTTCTCCTACATTTTCTAGATTTAGTCTGTAGGTTACTTCTATTGTTGCTCCTTGCATTATTTCTTCGTCCATATATACTGATATTGTTGAGTTCGGGTCTGGTAAGTCTAAGCCTAGTACATTTTTGCTTAGTCCTTCTGCTGTGTTTATTATTACGCTTCCGTCACTTAGCGTTACTTTTATTCCTGCTATTTCTTGAGTAAGCTCTAATGCCGCTTTTGGTCTTTCTAATAATGCTTGATTTACTTCGTGTATTTGGTCTGCTCCTACGTTGTTTGCAGCAAATTCTACTTCTTTGCTTTCACTTATCATGTATGTTGTAGCAGCTAATTCGGCAATTCTCTTGCTTCTTTCTGCTGTATCTGTTATTTCTTCAATTCTCTCTACATCTAAGATATTTGCTTTTTTGTAGTTCATTTCACTATATTCTTTTATTTGCCATCTTCTTGTTCCTGCTTCTGTCCCATCTATATTTCCTTCTAAGTCTCTTCCTAGGCTTCTATCTGTTTCTACTTCACTTTGTTTTATTGTTTCTTCGTATATTTTGCTTGCTATAGTGTCATTTATGTTTTCTGCATTTTCTATTTTGTATACTACTCCATATCTTGGAGCTTCTTCTGTTCCAAATATATTATCACTTGATGAAGTTAATATTGTAGTTAATTTTATGTTTGATGCTCTTAATTGTTCTATTTGTTTTATTACCGCTTCTTCTGCTTCTACTGTTTCTTGTCCGTCTGTTATTAGTATCATTAGTTTTACTTTACCATCACTGAATCCACTTAGTCCTTGTGCAATTCCTCTACCGATTGCGGTTTCGCCTCCGGTACTTAAGCTATTAATGCTATTTATTAGTGTATCGCTGTTAGATTGTGGATTTGATACAGTATTTGCTGTTTCACTAAAGTTGACTAATCCTATTTTTACTCCCGGTAATTTTGCCTGTAGAGTTTCTATTAAGTTTTTAGCAATTTCTTTTGCATGGCTCATCTTAATATCTTTCATACTGTTTGAATTGTCTATTACTAGCATTATTTCAGTTTCTTCGTATTTGTTTTGTATTTCTTCGCTAGCATATATTTGAGCACTTGATATTCCTTGATAGTCTTGGCCATTGTATTTTATGTTTTTCTCTAGTTGTTTTGCTTCTCCATAAGTAAATCTTACTTTGTATTTTCCACTAGTTAAATGACTGAACCTGTAAGCTCCTTCACTTCTTCCCTGTTCTGTTAATAGTAGCTGATTTCCTGTTCTAGTTTCTGTACCTGCTAATACTGCTTTTTCACTTAAGTTTACTTCTATTTCTTTGTAATTACCATTTTTATCTTTTCCAGAGATAATCTCTATTAGCTCTACTTTTACATCATTTATTAGTTGTTCGTCTTCTTGCTTAATAGCATCCCCTATTACTTGATTGTTGTCTAGTGTTAATAGATATTCTTCAGCAACCCCTACTCTTAAGTCTTCCCATACATTTCCTTCTATTGTATTTCCAAAGCCTATTACATTTCCATTCTCGTCTGTTTGAATTTTGTCTCCGCTTCCGCTATTGTTTCCTCCATCGCTGCCATCTCCATTTCCACTATTTCCTCCGTTATTTCCATTTGTGTATCCTAATTGTAATTTATAATTTGGTGCTTTGTCTTCATCGTCTTCATATACTCCCACTTCTTGTGTTGGGTTTAAATCACCTGGTTTTGAGTCTAAATCTATTAAGCCTGCAACTTTGCCCGTTTTTGTCTCTAGTGTTCTATATCCGTTTATCTCTGCTGCATTTTTCTTTCCTTCCCCTTGGTCTAGGATTATATTTCCTTCACTATCTTTTAGTACTCTGAATATGATGTGAATTTCTGCATATTGACCTTTTTTAATTCCGTAGTCTTCTAAGTTTGCATACATTTTATTAAATTGGTCTGAATATTCATTTGTATCTCCATAGCGTGAGTCTGAACTCCATTTTATTTGATGTTTAGTATTGCTTCCACTATATTCACTTTCTGTATCATCATCATTTCTTATTACTATCCATGATGACATGTCAAAGTCTCTATATTGGTCTCTATACTCTAGTGTTTTATCATAGTAGTCTGCCAATTCTGTTATGTAGGCTGTGTCGTTTTCTCCGCTATTTCTTATAACTATCATATATTCTACATATGCTTCTAATTCACAATCTTCTCCTCTGCCATAAATTTCTTCTATTTCTTTGTATGTTTCTTCTGTGACTTTATCTTTATATTGTTCTAGTCTCCATGAATAATCGTCTGGGTTTACTTTTTGGATGTATTCACTTACTATTTTATTGCTGTTTATATCTCTTATTTCTTTTTCATTATGTAAGAAACTTTGCCTTTGCCCTTTTATGCTAAATGTTGTTTGATATACATCTAGTCTTAAATTTTCATCTGTTTTTTCTCTTTCGCTTAATCCTACATTTATGTTATTGTTATCATCAATTAGCAGATATGGTATTCCATTTACTATTATTGTATTTGTTGCTGGGAAGTATATGTCTTTTTGTTTTGTATCTACTGCTATTTGGAATTCTTGATATGCTTTTTCTGTTCCTTCTTCTCTTGTTATTATCTTACTTGTGCTTCCTGTTTCTTTATATGTTAAGCTTATTTTCTTACCATCTGTTCCTATTGCTTCCCCTTCTTTTATTTCATAGAACTTATTGTTTAAATTATTTCTTGCTGTTTCTGTTTCATCTACTATTGATACATTTGCATATGCTTTTCCATTTCCATTTTCTCTGTAGTCCTCTACTGTTCCATTTACAAAGCTTTTTGTTGTTTTGTAGGTTTGTCCATCATATGTGTATATTATGTAGTATATTCCTATTGGTACTTGCTCGAAGATATATTCTCCATTTTCATCTGTTACAGTGTAATCTACTTGTTTATTTGTGTATACATCTATTAGGAATACTTCTACTCCTTTTATTCCTAATTCAGCAGTTTCTTTTAGTCCATTGCTTATATTTTCATTTTTGTCATTCCATATATCTCCACTGAAGTTCATTGTTAATCTTATCGTGTCTTCTATTGTTCCGCCATTATCTAAATCATCTCCGCCGTCATTTCCGCCACTTCCTCCGTCGTCCTTATCTCCATTGTCTCCAGAGTTATTGTCGTTGTTTGTACCTTTATCTACTGTTAGTGTTAGCTCTTGTACATGATTTTTGTACTCTATTTCTGCCCATTCTACTTCCAATAGTTTCTGAGATGATACATTGGCAACTAATATTTCTGATTCTACATAATATGTGTGTCCTATTGTGTGTGGATATTCTCTATTATGTGGGCACATTGTTCCACCTTCACATATATTTGCATTGCTTTCGGCATTCCATTCTACTGTATTGTATACTCCACTTAGGATTCTATATTGAGCATCTGCTTCCATTTCATAGTATTCTACTTCTATTCTGCTTATTTCTGTTACATTCTCATTGCCAGTTCTGTTTAGTTTAATATAAAATTCTTCGCCTGGTAATGGCATCCCATATTCTTCATAAGTTTCTCCCCTTGTTTTCTCTTTTTCTGCTTTATTGTCATATTCTATTGTCCATGTGCTTTGTGAAATTTCTTTTCCATTTTGGTCATATATGCGTATTCCATTTTTGTTTGTTATATTTGTTCCACTTGCGACACCTATTCCACTGAACTCTACCTTTTTTGGATTTCCCTGTTCATCTGTTATGATGCTATAACTTCTTACATAATCTACTTCAAATGGTCCTATTATGAATTGCTTGTTTTCCACATTATATCCTACTTTTACATTGTGTGTTACTTGGTTTGTGAAAAATCCACCTTTTTGTTTTAGTAATTCTCTAAATTTTTCATATTCTTTTGCTTCGTAATATAGTGTGTTTCTTCTGCTTGAGTCTCCTTCTTTTCCCTCTTGTTCTGCTATTATTTCATATAATGCATTTTGGCTTTCTGAGTCTTCTGTTGTGTTATCGTTATAATGAGCTAAGATATATGCATAGCTTTCAGTCGCATTTCCTTCTTTTCCTACTTGTGTTCCTGGAACACTTGATACTAGATATCTTCCTAAAGAATTGCTTTTATCCACAAATCCGTTTTGTCCACTTGTTGTGTATGGATTTCTTAATGCAACTCCATCTTCTTTGTATAGTTCAAATAGTTTTTGTATGTCTAGTGGCCATCTTAGTACTTCTCTATTTCCTCCAACATCTACTGTTGCATCTTGTTGAGTTCCGTCATATTCGGCTGGTATTAATACATCTTCTTCTATACAGTATAATTCCTTTGTTTCGTCTTTTTCCTCTTTTGATATGGTTTGTGCTCCGTCTAAATATATATGTGTTACTTCTCCTACATTTCCTGCGTTATCCACAACTCTTATGTGTAGGTATTTATCTATATATCCTTTATCTATATTTATTGAGCATTTTTCTTTGTTTACTGCTGCTACTTCATATTCTGTTCCACTATATTCTGTTTTGCTACTATTTATTGTGTATTGGAATTTTGCTATTCCTGTTTTTACTGTTGTATGTACTGTGTTTGAATAATATGTTCCTGCTGTTAGAAGTTTCATTGCTGTTATATAGTGGTCATATGCTGTTCCATAATCTATTCCTTCTATCTCAAATTCTAAACTGTTCTGCTTTTTGTTGTCTGATATTTGTACATTTGATATCTCTGGCGCTGCTAAGTCTTCTGCCGTATATACATTTGCATAGGTATCATCTGTTACTTGTCCTAGATAGAATAATACATTTGCTAATATTTTTTGCTCATCTGCTGTTGCTGCTCCATTACTGTGTCCCGTTCTTACGAATGCACAATTATTCCATGATGCTAGATAGTAATTGTTATATCCTATATCTGGACCATCTGTTAGTGGTCCACCTAAGTTCAAGAATTTAATCCATATATCACTATATACTAAAACTCCTGATGTATGGCAATATGGTACTGTTAGATTTCTTGTTTCTATATCATATGGGTATTTTGTTAAGAAACCTTTTTTAATTACTTTTACTGTACTACTTCCAACTCTTGAGACACTTCTTGTTGGCGTTGCTTTTACATATTTAGCTAAATAGTTGAAATTATCATGTCCCATTCCTCCATAATCGCAAATTGTGTCATGCCCAAATAATACTCCTCTTCCTGATTTTATAAATTCTTCTGTAGCAAGTGCTGCTGACCAGCTTAAATCATAGTCATTGTTACAATCCCATGAACCGAACATTATAACATCGTATTTGTATTCTCCATTTTCCATTAAATATGATGTAGGATTCTTATTAAAATCTGTTATTCTTACTTCATCCACTGTGATTAATCCTTTTCCATATCCATTTGGTTCTTCTGAATTTGGATTTTCCATCCATCCTTTTAGTTGATTTCCCACGTTAGGATATACATTTAATACTTTTACAGACTTTCCATATTGCGTTGACACTTGTGACCATTCTGACTGGTCTGCATCTTTCTGGAATAATTTGTAGAAAAATTTATCGTTTTGATTGCTATTTGTCCATGTTAATGGCACATAATTTGGTCCATATCCATTACTATCTGTGTATTCGTTATAATGACTTGTTAATGTTATTGTTGTTGTTTCTAGTTTTAAATGTACTGTTGCTCCCCAATTTCCTGCATTATCTACTGCTTTTACATGTAGATAATATCCTTGGTCTAAATATGATGTTGCTATTGTTGATGGAAATGTCTTTGTACTATTTCCATCATTGTCATATCCTATGGTCGAGTCTGGCTCTCCATTTTCAGTGCTATCCATTTTCCATGAATATCCTGCTATTCCTGTAATTACTTCTGTTGTTACTATATTTGATGTTACTTTTGTTCCAACATTATTATTGGTTCCTGTTATATAGTGTTCATATGTGTTACCATAGTCTTCTGATACCATTCCTATTTCATATTTTGTTTTGTCTCCCTTTATTCCATTTAAGTATAGTTCCAAAATTGCTGGTGCAAATTTGTCTGTTGCTGATGTGTCTGTTGTTTCATTTACATATAACACTGGTTCTTTTATTGTGTAGCTGTATTCTATGTATACATATCCGCTGGTTCCATCTGTTACATCATATCTTCCGTATTCTCCGTCTTGTTTGCTCATTGCCCCTTTTCCGCCAGCTCCTACTACTATTTGTATTTTTTGTCCTGGGGTCACATTTACATATCCTATATTATAGGCTCCTGAATTTCCTCCTATTCCTACTTGATCATTAGTTTGGTCTGAATCAAAATAGTGTCCACTATTTCCACCAGCGCCATATGAACCGTTCTGCCATTGTGAATCCAATTGCAAATCCTGTTGCTCCCTTTACTGGGTTCTTTGGGTTTGCCCAACAAGTATATCCTGGTCTATCGAAATTTCTCTTTGATACTACTTCACCAACTTTTCCATTTGGACTTGATGCAGCTGCTTGGTATGCTTCACGAAAATCGTATAATCTTACTCTTGCATATGCTCCTTTTCCTCCTTCTGCAACAAAATCTCCAAATTTTGAATCTCCTCCGCTTCCTGCTGTAGCACTATATCCATTTGCTCCTGCACTTGAAGGTTTTCTATGATAAGCACCATCTTGAACAGTAAGTCCTCCTGCTCCACCTCCTACTGCTGCTACTCTAACTTGTGTAACTCCTTCTGGTACTGTCCATGTGTATGTTCCTGGTGTTGTATATGTTACTGAATTGCTTCCTTGCTTTTTTATAATTTCTACACTGTTAGTAGTTGCTATTTGAGAAAATGTGGTTTGTCCTTCTGATTTTCGGTATAGTCTGTATACATAGCCTGCTCTTTTATCATTTATTGTCCATTCTAGTGGTACATAATTCATTCCATATTGATATGTTGATTTTAGTGTTATTTTAGGTGGTACTTGTAGTAAAATGGAATTTGTTGCACTTACATTTCCACTATTATCTACCGCTCTTATGTGTAGATACTGTGTCATCTGTTCCTCTCCACTTATATATGTTGGTATTTCTGATAGTTGTACTATTGCTTCATTTGTAAAAGTATGTGTACTACTTGTTGTTATTGCATATTGGTAACCTTTTAGTCCTGAAATTACTGTTGTTGATACAGTATTTGATTTGTATATAGTTTCTGGTTGAACTTCCCCTCCATAAGCTATTAACACATATCCGCCTTGTCCTTTATGAGATCCTCTTCCTGCTTGCCAAGCTATTTGTTCTCCTGGGGTAACATCTAAGTATGTACTTATATATCCTCCTGAACCTGATGTATATGGAGAATAATTATCATATGCACTTCCATATCCACTAGGAACTATTGTCATAGTAAAAGACTTTGCAAATCCATATCCGTCTCTTCTCCCCATATATGAAAGTCCATTTGGGCTTCCTACGCTATGTGATGTTCCCCCTGTTGCTCTAACGCTTCCAAAAAAGCTATCTTCACCATCATCAACACCACTATTATGACTACTATCGCCACCGCCGCCACCAACACATGCAACTCTTATTCTGGTTACGCCTTCTGGAACTATAAATGTACCCCTAGTAGTAATACTATCTAGTCCATTCTTTATTGCTTCTTGTTCCATATCTCCTTCTACATATTTAATATCACTTTTTACACTCGTTTCTATTCTATGCCTATATGTTGTCCCATTATCTGTGCTTGGTGTTATAGTAATGCTATTTCCTACCCCATCTGCTGATTGTGTAGCTGTTACTTGTGGCATTGTTGGTGCTGCTTCATCTTTTATTCCTGCATTTGATTTATTTAGTGTTACTTTGGTGCCTGTTATTGTTGATAATAATTGTTCTGCTGCTCCATTTTTGGCTTGATATATTTTGTATGTCAATGTTCCATCTTCTGGTGCTGTCCATTCTAAGTTTATACTCTCTGTTCCTGTTGCATAGTTTCTTACAAGTGTTATTCCTTCGTTTGCTCCTAGTATAATCTCATTTATTTTACTTTCTTTGCTTTCTATTAAATTATCTGGTATCTCCGTTCTTGCTTGTACTGTTCCGGAAAATGAACATAGCAATAAAAACATTGCTAATATTAGAATGTTTTTACCGCTTGCGGTTAGTCCATTTATTTTTTTTTGTAATATTGAGACCCTGTGTGTGTGTGTGTGTACAGCCTCAACGGTTCCAGCTCTTTTGTTCATTTCCTACTCCTTCTTTACTGACAAGTATTGCTCGTCTTTATATTTTTAGCTTAATCTAGCTTTGTTTTATATGATATTTTTATCTTTTAACAT
>CAYXUA010000002.1:0-33404 GCA_964468015.1 uncultured Clostridium sp.
TTATAAATGTAATAATATTATGGAACATATCAAAATAAGGAGATATAATGAAAATATCATGTGGCACAGATATAATTGAAATATCACGCATAGAAAAGGCAATAAACAATACAAATGAAAGATTTATACATGAGATATACACAGCTAAGGAAATAGAATATTGTGAAAGTAAAGGTAAAGCTAAATATGAACATTATGCAGTAAGATTTGCAGCCAAAGAAGCAATTTTTAAAGCAATCAGCCATATGCTAGAAAACAAGTATAGTATAACATGGCAAAATGCACAAATATCAAATGATAAAAATGGAAGGCCCTATGTAGAATTTATAAATAAAGAATTTGAGCAAATAGAGAGCATTGATATTAGCTTATCACACTGCAAAGAATATGCGATAGCTAATGTTGTTATCATGTGGAAATAGCAAAAAGTGTTAATAGAGAATGAAAACTATAATACATTTAAGAAGGGAAAAAGATGAAATTATTTGATTCACATTGTCATTATAATGACGAGAAATTTAATGAAGATAGAGAACACATTATAGTTCAGAACCTAAAAGAAATATCTAATGCAATAGTATCAGGATATAATATAGAATCTTCAAAACAAGCAGTAGAAATTGCTAGCAAATATAACAAATTATATGCAATAGTAGGAGTTTCACCAAATGATGTAGAGCAAAACTTAAACTATGAAGAAATAGAGAGATTAGCTAATAATGGGAGAGTAGTAGGAATAGGTGAAATAGGGCTAGACTACTACTGGAATAAAGAAAATAAAGAACTACAAAAAGAGGTATTTATAAAGCAAATAAAAATAGCAAATAAGTTGAATCTACCCATAGTAATTCATACAAGAGAAGCAGTAATGGATACTATTGAAATATTAAAAATGTATTCAGTAATACAAAAGGGAGTATTTCACTGTTGTCCATTAAATATAGAACTAATAAAAGAAGCATTAAAACTAGGTTTTTACATATCTTTTTCAGGAAATATAACTTTCAAGAATGCTAAAAATGCTGAAAAATGTATACAAGCAGTGCCATTAGAAAAACAATTAATTGAAACAGACAGTCCATATATGACACCAGAACCATATAGAGGCAGAAGAAACGACCCGCGGCAAGGTATTATATGTAGCGAAAAAAATAGCTGAAATTCATGGAATATCATTAGAAAAAGTGGCTGAACAAACTTACAAAAATACTAAAGAGATATTTAGGATAAATTAGAAAAAGGCAAAGAAAAAATTAAAGCACAAAAAATAGCGAATATCTAAAAGTATATTTAATGGTATATTTTTAGATGTTTGCTATTTTTTATTATTATTTAATATTTCTCAAAGCTTCAATTCTAGCAGAAATTGGTGGGTGTGTTGAAAACCAATCTGTTCTTTCTTTTTTGTCATCAGCATTCTTCTTAAATGGATTAGATATATACATATGTGCAGTGGAAGAATTTGCTATTTCTAGTTTATGAGTATCAGCGTCAAGTTTTTGTAAGGCTGAAATTAAACCATCCGGATTTCTTGTAAATTCTACAGCAGTAGCATCAGCTAAAAATTCTCTTCTTCTAGATACGGCCATTTGAATAAGTTTAGAGAATATGGGAGAAATAAGTAATAATATTGCTCCAATTATAATGACAAATCCGTTACTATTATTTCTATCATTATCACGTCCGCTACCATAAATCATTGCACGAGAACATAAATCAGCTAGCATTACAACTAGACCAACCATTACAGTAACAACAGCAGAAAGTCTGATATCATAATTCTTTATATGAGCCATCTCGTGTGCGATAACTCCTTCTAATTCATAATAATTAAGTGTATCTAGTAATGCTGTAGTTACACAGATTACGGCATGTTCTGGGTCTCTACCTGTTGCAAAAGCATTAGGTTGAGGTGAGTCTACAACATATAGTCTTGGTTTTGTTTTTAAACCAGAGGAAGCCATAAGTGAATCTAAAATATTTACTAATTTCTGATCCTCTTCATGTGTTGCAGGTCTTGCTTTGTTTAAAGATAGCACAATTTTGTCTGAATTGTAATAAGAAGCCCATGCAGATATTATAGAAAATCCTAAAGCAAAAACAATTGCATATGGACCAAAATCAAAATACACTCCTATATAATAAAGTATAAGTGTTATTACTACAATAAAAGCACACACAATAAATCCAGTTTTTATTTTATTTCTTTTTACATCTTGTATCATAAATTAACATTACCTCTTCTTTATAGAATTATCTAGCAATTGGAGCCTTGATATATCAAAGCTCCAATTGTTAAAAACATTATTTGTTAAAATCTATTTTAACATTTTTCTTAGCTTCTTCATTATCAACTTTAAATAGTTCCTCAGGTTTGAAATGGAACATAGAAGCTATAAAATTAGTTGGTACAACTTCTAATTTTGTATTGTATGCAGTTACAGTGTCATTGTAGAATTGACGAGAGAATGAAATTTTATTTTCAGTAGCTCTTAATTCTTCTTGTAACTCAGAGAAGTTTTGATTAGCTTTTAAATCTGGATAATTTTCAGATAAAGCCATAATTGTTTTTAAAGTACCAGATAATTGATTATCAAGTTCAGCCTTCTCTGCTACAGTAGAAGCATTTGCCCAAGAAGAACGAAGCTGAGTAACTTTAGATAAAACTCCTTCTTCATGAGTCATATATCCTTTTACAGACTCTACTAAATTAGGAATTAAATCAAATCTTCTTTGTAATTGAACATCAATTTGACTCCAAGCATTTCTAACTTTTTGTCTTGCAACTACTAAGCCATTGTATAGTGCAACAACCAATACGATTAGTACTACTATAATAATTATTGCTATTAACATAGTTTTCCTCCTATATATAAATATACTATCATCATAACATATTTTATTTAAATATACAATAATTATGTGTTCTTTTTGCGAAGATTGTGTTATAATTTAATTAACACGAAAATTGAAAGAGGTGCTAAGCTGTGGAAAAAAGATTAATACTATATGCAGCAATAATTATAATATGTATTGTATCAATAGGGTTAGGAGTATACTCACAATTCTTTGGAGATGATGAACAACAATTTCATATAAATAGTGGTACATCAACTAGCCAAGAGGTAAATGAAAAAGAACAGGAAGTAAAAGAAGCTTTTGATACTATTTTTACAAATACACTAATATATACATCAGACACATTTAATAATTCAGCAGTAAGGAAAGACAGTACAAAAGATTTGATATATACAAGTAATCAAATTACCAAAACAGTCCAAGGGAAATATAACATGAACATAAATGTGCCCACAATAAATATTTCAAGTACAGTAGCAACGACTATGAATAAGGAAATAGAAGATACATTTGTAAAGAAAGCAACAGATATTATAGTAAATGCAGAAACCAGCACTGAATATGTAATATACAGTATTGACTATGCAGCATATGTAAATGGAAATATATTATCACTAATAATAAAATCAACATTAAAAGAAGGAAATAAGCCACAAAGAATAATGTATCTATCATATAACTACAATCTAGAGAATTCAAGTAAGATAACATTAGAACAATATATGAATTATAAGAATGTAACATCAGTAGCATTACAAGCAAAAGTAGATAAAGAAATAAAAGATATAGCACAAAAATATCAGGATTTAAATAGTGTAGGATATTCAGTATATAGTAGAAATCCAGATGACAACATGTATAAATTAGAAAATACAACAAATTACTTCTTAGGAAAGGACAATTACATATATATAGTATATGCTTATGGTAATACAAATTACACAAGTGAAAAAGATATAATAGTATTTTAAAATATAAAAACAAATGAGTAGCTTTTTTAAGCTACTCATTTATAAAATAAAAAGGGGATGTTTTTATTTTTATATCAACATAGTATTGCTTGTTGATTTACATATAATATATCGTTTAAATATGTCTTATTTGTGAACTAAATGTGATAATCTAGAAAATTATGGTTGTTCTGATAAAGTAATTTCGATATCCATTTCTTTGCCTTCTCTAGTTATTTTTAAAGTAACTGTATCTCCAATTGAATGTGCATTTTTAATTTCATTTAATTCATCCATTGTAGTAATTGTAGTTCCGTCTATAGCAGTTATAACATCACCAGCTTTAATACCTGCTTTTTGTGCAGCTGAAAAATCTTCAACAGATTTTACATATACACCAATTGGTAGTTTGTAATATTCTGATTTTGCGCTATCAATATCAATACCAGCAATTCCTATATAAGGACGTTTTACTTTATTGTACTGAACAAGTTGGTTATAAATATCTATGGTAGAATTAATAGGAATAGCAAATCCAATTCCTTCAATATCACTACCAGAAAGTTTTAAAGTATTAATTCCAATTACTTGCCCATAAGAATTAACTAAAGCGCCACCACTATTTCCAGAGTTTATAGCAGCATCTGTTTGAATAAGAACAAATTTCTTTCCATCAGAATCTGTAATCTCTCTATTTACAGCACTAACAGTACCAGTGGTAACACTGCTTTCTAGACCAAGAGGATTACCTATAGCCATTGCAAAAGCACCGACTTCAACAGTATCTGAATCACCAAGCGCAGCAGCAGTTAAACCTGTTTTATCAATTTTTATAACTGCTAAATCTGTTAGTTCATCTGTACCAATTATTGTTGCATCATAAGCAGTAGAATCATTATATAAATAAACTTTTACAGAAGTTGCTTCTGATAATTGATAATACGAAGATGAAGAAGAGCTATTTATAATGTGATTATTAGTTAAAATATATCCATCCTCAGTTATAATAATTCCAGAACCACTTGCTGTTGCAGTAGAACCACCACCAAAGAAGGAGTTAACTGAATATTCTACAGTAATACCTACAATTGAAGGCTGTACCTTTTTTGCAATTGCAGTAGTTGCTTCTGAGTAAGAAGCAAGTGATATTAAAGAAGATGAAATTACATCGGATTTATCCGATGTTTTATTAGTTGAAGCCTCAATAGTTGGTGTAGAAACAGTTGATGTATCAGCTATACTATCATCTAATAATTGCTCTCTTACTTGAGGCACTCCAAAACAGATACCTACCACAAGAGAAGCACCTAAAATTCCAGAGGCAAAAGGCAATATAACACTTTTGCCAAAAGAAGATTTAGGTTTTTCTCCATAAAAATCATCTACCTTTTTATAATATTTTTCGAAATCATCCATTTTTATTTCCTCCTATTTATTCTATAATATATTATCCTAAAACAATTTAATAATACAATCTATATGTGAAAAAATTGTGAAGAAAGTATAAATTTTTTTAGGTTTTATATATTTACAAAAATTTAATCTGTATATATAATATACATGATAAATTAAAATAAACTTAAATTTAAGGAGAGAGAGATGCAAGTAAAAAGTGAAAAAGGAGTAACCTTAATATTATTAGTAATTACAGTAATAGTGCTAGCTATCTTAGCAACTGTTGCAATAGGAGAAATAGGAGAGGTAATGAATCATGTAAACTTAGAAACAGTTAGTACAGATTTATTATTAGTTCAAGCAAAAGCTAAGGTAATTGCAGAAAAGGCAAATTTTAATGATGATGAATCATTGCTAAAGGGACAGAAAGTAAGTGAAGTAACAGGGAATACTCAAATAGATGAATTAAAAACAAATGGAGTAATTAGTAAATCAGATGAAAATTATGAGAAATATTATATATGGGATAAGCAGACAGTTGAAGAGATAGAAATTGGAATAACTGATATGAAAGATACAGACTTTTTTATAGTAAATTATGAAACAGAAGAAGTAATATATCCACAAGGATATGAACATACAGATGGCAATACTTATTATAAATTAAGTGAAATCATGGAACTTGAATAATTTGAAGAAATGGAAATAATAATAATGAAAGAAAAAGAAGAGCAAAGATTAAAACTATTAAAAGAATTTGAAGAAGACTTACATGGTAAAGGAATGGAATATATATGTGGAATAGATGAAGCAGGAAGAGGTCCTTTGGCAGGGCCTGTTGTTGTTGCTGCTGTAATCATGCCAAAAGATTCATTTATTGAAGGTGTAAATGATTCTAAAAAAGTGTCAGAGAAGAAAAGGGAGAAATTATACGAGCAGATAACAAGTGAAGCTATTGCTTGGTCAGTGGGAATAATAGACCAAGGAGAAATAGATAGATTGAATATATTAAATGCAACTAAGAAAGGTGTTACTACTTGTATACAGGAGTTATCCACAAAGCCTAATTTGATACTTGTGGATGCTTTGGAGCATATAGAAACTTGTGGTATACCGTATACTCCTATAATTAAAGGGGATGCTAAGATTTATAGTATTGCTGCTGCTTCTATAGTGGCAAAAGTTACAAGAGATAGGATTATGAGAGAATGGGATGAGATTTATCCACAGTATGAATTTGCTCAGAATAAGGGATATGGGACTGCTAAACATATTGCTGCTATTAGAGAGTATGGAATTTGTAGTTTGCATAGACATAGTTTTGTTAAAAATTTTGTAGATTAGGTTATTAGAGTGCCTTTATTGGGGGATTTAAGGAGTTGGAAAATGGATATTAAGGAAATTATTGCTAAAAAGAGGGATGTTAAGGAGATTTCTAAGGGTGAAATTGATTATTTTGTCAGAGAATATACAGCAGGGAATATACCAGATTATCAGGCTGCTGCTTTGATTATGGCAATTTGTATAAATGGAATGACTGAGGATGAGATTAAAAACTTAACTTTAGCTATGGCAGATTCTGGGGGGAAAATTGATTTAAGTTCAATAGGCAGAACTGTTGTGGATAAACATAGTACGGGTGGAGTTGGTGATAAGATAACAATTATTCTAATGCCTATAATTGCAGCTTTAGGAATACCTGTTGCAAAGATGTCTGGTAGAGGATTAGGTTTTACTGGAGGAACTAGAGATAAGCTTGAGTCGATTCCAGGATACAAGACAGATGTATCAGTAGAAGAGTTTATAGAAAATGTAAACAATGTTGGTATAAGTCTAATAGGACAAACAGCAGATATTGCCCCAGCAGATAAAAAGATATACGCATTAAGAGATGTAATAGGTTGTACCAAAAGTATACCACTTATAGCATCAAGCATAATGAGTAAAAAAATAGCACTAGGAGCAGATAAACTTGTCTTGGACATAACAGTAGGAAGCGGAGCATTCATGAAGACAAAACAAGATGCTATAAAGCTAGCAAAATGCATGAAAAGAATAGGCGAACTTTCAGGAATAGAAACAGTATGCGTATTAACAAATATGGACGAACCACTAGGCCATGCAGTAGGAAATACTCTAGAAATATTAGAATCAGTAAAATGTCTAAAAGGAGAAATGCCACAAGACATAAAGGAAATAGTCTATACACTAGGAGCACAGATGATAAAACTAGCAGGAGAAGGAAATGACATAAAAGAAAATATATCAAGAATAGAAGAGTGTATAAATAGTGGAAAAGCATACCAAAAATTCCTAGAACTAGTAACAAACCAAGAAGGTGACATTTCATACCTACATGACACAGAAAAATTAGGAAAAGCCAAATATATCATACCAGTATTATCAGACCAGGACGGAATAGTAGAAAGAATAGATGCAGAAATAGTAGGCAGTATATCAGTATATGTAGGAGCCGGCAGAGCCAAAAAAGAAGACGAAATAGACAAACTAGCCCGGAATCATACTAAACAAAAAAAGCGGAGAGCAAATCAAAGTAGGAGAACCGCTAGCATACCTACACACAAATGACGAAGCAAAAGTAAAAGGAGCAGTGGAAAACCTAAAAAATGCATTCACAATAACAACCAAAAAAGTAAAACAACAAGAAACAATATTAGATATAATAAAATAGAAGGTATACAAAAAATGGAAGTGAACCTCCCTTATTAAACTTATTTGGGTCTAATAAGGGAGGTTCACTTTTGAAACGGCTTACTTAAAATAGAGAATCAAAACTAACTAAGCAGCAACAAAACCAAAGCAATAAAAAGCATCTCATCCTGTACTCCCTCAGAATACAAGAAAAAAAGTAAACAAATAATAAGAATATCATCAAAATGAAGAGTTATCCCCATAATATTTAAAACTTGTGAATCATAATCAGAACAATCTCTTTTTTCAGTACTATCTTTAGAATTATCTAAGCAGCTATTTGACGGAGGTTCAGCCTTCTCACTGGAATTTTCCACAGGTTCAATATCAGGTCTAGGAACACCATAATAAGGTGGAGGCATACGCCTATAAAAAGGTGAACCAAAAAAAGGCGGATTAAACATCATTTATGCGCATCACCACCTGAGCTATGCCCAAAGACATCCATAATCTTACTAACATTAAAAAGCTGAATATACTGTTCGACTTTCTCTTTTCTACTCTCCTTCAAATAAGGCTTAAGAGCAAGAAGCAATTTAGTTCTTGGATCATCCTTAGAATTCATTTTCTCAAATACACTTTTAAACTTCAAAATAGTCTCAAAATCGATGTTAGGAATAGAACTATCAGAAGTTCTAGAATTATCATCCTCATCAGACTTTTTAGAATTCAACATTTCAAGCATTCCAGAAATCATTTCAGGAGAAATAGACGGACTGCCTGAAACAGAATCATCTTCAGATTTAGTAGAATCATTTGAAGAATTATTCATCATAGAACCTAATTTATTCAAAATTTCAGACATATCCTCATTCATAAAATACCTCCCCTAAAACTCAAAACATATTATTTAGAACCATTATTATTCTTAAGCTGCTCAATAATAGCATTCTTATCCTTCGAATTCAAAATAGCATTAGCCTTAGCAATACCAGCCTCTAAATCTTTTTTATCCATTTTAGAAAGCATAGCCATAATTTTTTGCATATCAGAATTATTCATAAATAAATCACCTCTCCTAAGTAATGTATGCAAAAAGCAACAGAAATAGAAGTTATCCACAATGTCAGTATATAATAATATATTAAAGAAACTAAAAAAAGGTGCTAACTTTTAAAACACTACTCGTATGCAAATTTCGACAAACATTACAATAAACAGACAAAAATGTAACTAAAAAAACAATAAAATGTAATCAAAATGTAACAAACAAGCAAAAGGTGAAAAAACCGTAAACCATATAAGTAAAATATTATATGAACTGGAAAATACTTATATTGACTATAAAAACTAAAAATGCAAAAATATTAATATATTATATATATAAATAAGCGCGAACACGAAAGGGGTAAAAACAGTGAAAAACACATTCGGAAGACAAGGAAAAAGAATATTAACAAAAATCATGGCAAGTACGATAATAGTTAGCATGAGCTGTACAAACTTTCTAGCAGTACGGAAACTATATGGTGACATACGCAGCAGAAAGCAAGGCAGAGCTAGATAAACAAACAGATGCTACACTAAGCAAAAATGTGAAATTTGATGCATATTTCGAAGTAGATGGTAAGGAAACTCACTACAAAACGGCTGACTTAAACCAAGAAGTGCCGGAACTTGTGGTATCAATTGATGTGCAAAAAGAAGGATATCTAAAAAATGCAACAATAGAGCTAAAAGATAGTAATGGAGAAAACAATCTAAACTTCACAATAACAGATTTACAAGACGAAAATGCAATAGTGCAAAGCGCATCAGAAAATCAGCTAGTACTAAGACAAGTAAACTCTGGAAATAAAATAGAATTTATTGCAAACCTTGCAGCAGGAGTAAATGAAGCTCCAAGCATAGATAAATTAGCACAAGACAATGTATTAACACTAAAAGGACTTTACATAGATGGAGAAGGCGAAGAAACCCCAATCGAAAAAGATATAAAAATAAACATGGAATGGACAGCAAAGTATGAAGCACAAATAAAACAAAGCTTAATAAAATACATTCCACTAAAACAAGAAGAAGGAAATAAAACTTTAGTTTCAATTCAAGTAGAAGCAGGATTGAAAGAAGAAAAATTCATGTTGCCAGTAAAAGAGACAAAAATAGAAATAATAGCACCAGTAATAGCAAATGAAAAACCAGAACAAGTAACAGTAACAGCAATATCAACAGAAGCTACAAATGGACAGGCAGCAGAAAATATAAACTTCACAGAAGAAAACTGGGAATACAATTATGAAACTGGAAAACTTGAAATAAAAGTAAACAACGAAGGAAATATAGCAGGAAAAAGCATAGACGAATATATCATAAACTATGTATATTCAGACAAAGTATATAAAACACTAGAACAAAAAGAAGCAGTAATAGAACAAAATGCAAAACTAACAATGAACACATACACATCATCAGGAACAGAAGAAGCAATAGCAGAAGCGCAAGACAAAATATTACTAAAAGAAGAAGTAGGAAAACTAATATCTCTAGAAGGAAGTAATATAACAGAAAGCATACCAAAAGGAAAATTATATGCAAACATAAATAACCCACAAAGCAATGAAGGAACAGAATATGAATACAAATGGCTTGTGAATATAGCTTACACAGACGGACTAGAGGGAATAGTAATAGAAGATCTACAAGAAAAAATGACAACAGAGAGAGTAAGACAAGAACTAACAGATAAAACAATATATAAACAAATAGTGTTTAACTCAAACTCATTTGATGAATTACTAGGAGAAGATGGAAGAATAACGATATACAATAAAGAAGATAGATTACTAGGAATAGTAGCAAAAGATACAAGAACAGACAAAAACGGAAACTATTTAGTAGAATTACTAGAAGATGTTTCACAAATAAAAATATTAACAAGTAAACCAATAAAAAGTGGAAACTTAGTTATAAATATAAAAAAGGAAATAAAAAGTGATTTAGGATTTTCAAAATCGGAAATAGATAGCTTTACTAATCTAGAAACAACATGTGCAATATCACAA
Organism: uncultured Clostridium sp.; assembly: GCA_964468015.1. GTDB lineage: Bacteria > Bacillota > Clostridia > TANB77 > CAG-508 > UMGS1864. The sequence goes on from CAYXUA010000002.1 coordinate 10,919, forward strand.
ATTGATGAAAAAACAAAAGAGCAAACATTAGTAGAAGAAAAAACAGTAACAATACCACTAGAAGCGTCAGTAACAAAATCACAAATAAGTATAAGTAAAGAAAAACTATCAACACTTATGACAAATGAAGATGTAGAAATAACAATAGAACTAGGAAATGACAATGAAAACTCAGATTTATACGTAGACCCAATATTTGAGGTAGAATTACCAAAATGTGTAGAAAACGTGGAAATCCTTGAATCAAAAATTCTTTTTGATGAAGAACTAACAATAGAAAAGGTAGAATTCATACATAAAGATGGAGTTCCAGTTATAAGAGTTATGCTAGATGGTGTACAAACAAAATTTAGCAACGGAGTAGTAGCAAATGGAACAAATGTAGTTTTAAAAACAAATATAACAGTAAATAGATTAACACCAACTAGTACAGAAGAAATAAAGATGTATTATTATAATTCAAACACAGTAAATTATGACAATGGAGTACAAACAGATAAAGGACTTGGAGGATTAGCAACTACAAAAATAGAATTTTCTGCGCCAACAGGAATGCTTACAATAGGGGGAATAACAAATTATGATGGTGAAGGAAACACATTAATGTCAGTAAATCAAGGAGAAATAACAGAGTTAGTACAAACCTACAAGCCAAGCAGAACATTAAAAATGCATTTAATAGCAATAAATAATACAGGAAATACATGTAGCGATGTTGTGCTGATGGGAAGAGTACCATTTGCAGGAAGCAAAGATATAGAAACAGGAGAAGATTTAGGTACAACAATAGATACATACCTATCTACAAAAATAATTTCAGAAAGCCTAGAAGGTAATGGAATAAAAATATACTACTCAGAAAATGGAGAAGCAACATCAGCTCTAGGAGAAGCAAGTAATGGATGGACATTAGAGCCAGCAAATTTAGACAAAGTAAAATCATATATGATAGTACTAGAAGGATATGAAATGCCACAAGGTCAAATGATAACATTTACTTATGACATAGTGATACCAGCAAATATAGGATACAATCATACGATAAATAGTAATTTTGGAATGTACTTTGTAAACAACACACAGGTAGCAACAGTAAGCTCATTTGCAAAATCAGATAAAGTAGGAATAACAACAGGAAAAGGACCAGAACTAGAAATAACACAAACAGTAGAAGGAGCAATAGAAGGAAAAGTAGATTCTTATAAAATACTAAAATTTAATATTAATATAACAAATATAGGAACAGAAGCGGCAACTAATGTAACAGTAGAAAATCAAATCCCAAAGTGGACAAGTTTAGTTAGAATTACAGACGGGGAGGGTAATTATGAAATATATCCAACTGGAGCAGATAAATCTACAATGGCTGAATGGAATGTAATAAAAAATGCAACAGATGAAGCAGGAAGTGCACCAACAGTAGGATGGACAATACCATACATAAATCCAGGAGAAACAGTAACAAAAGAAGTGTATGTAATGACAAGACAATCACCAGGAATATATGAATATTATTCAAGTTACCAAGGATTTACTGCAACAGAAGATGGAAAATACTATATTTCAACAAGTAAATATGACCCAGAAACAGATAGCTCATATGAACAAAAAAATGAAATAACAAGTGTTCCAGAAATAGATGTGCAAAATGTAACTCTAGTTAGTGCAAGTAATATAAACGCAACTTTAAAATCATCATCTGAAACTGTAAATGTAGAAGAGAATGATATAAAAATAGAAGAAAAATGTGAATTAGACAATGAGAAATATGTAACAGAAGGGCAAACACTACTATTGGGAATAGGACTAGGAAATGTAGGAACCCAAGATAGAACTGTAAGTATCGAGAAAGTATTACCAGAGGGACTGAAATATAAATCAGCATATATAGTAAAAGTAGATGAAACAACTTTAGAAGAAAACGGAAGAACATATGGAAAATATGATACTACAACAAGAAAAATAACTTTTGAAAACCAAACAATAGCAGCTGAAAAAACAATATCTATAATAATTCTAGCAGAAGTAGAATATTTAGATGATACATATGAAAAACAAATAACAACATCAACTAAAGTATATGAAGGAAATAATGAAATAGTAAGATCAGATGATATAACATTTACTGTAATTAGACCACACTATACACTTGAATTAAAATCTACAAATACAAATTCAAGAATAAACACAGGAGATGAAATAGAATACTATTTGAAAGTAACAAATGTAGGAAAAACATTAATAAGCAATATTAATATAACTCAATATCTACCAGAAGCTTTTGTATTAAAAGAAGCAAAATATACATTAGCAGGGCAAACCATTAATCTACACAAAAATCAAGAAGGAAACATAGAATTAATTTCAATGGTAGATGTAGGAGAAAGTTTATTAATAACAATAAAAGTAAGAGTTGCTAAAGTGACAGAAGATACAGATGTTACAATTTATGCAAGAGCAACAGGTCAAAACATTGATACGGAAATAACAGAAATGATAACTCAAACAATAGAAAAAGATGTTACACAAGGTTCAGGAGATAATACAAATAATAATGGCAGTGGAAACAATTCAAATAATAGTGATAATAATGGCTCAAGTAGTATAGAGAGAACATACAAAATAGCAGGTATGGCATGGCTAGATAGTAATGAAAATGGAATAAAAGAAAATGAGGAAGAGCCACTTGCAAATATAATGGTAGTAGCAATAGATGCAAACACAGGAGAAATAGCCAAAGATTCTGTAACAGGAGAAAACATACAAGCAGCAACAGGAAGTGATGGTAGATACCTACTTACAAATTTAAAAGCAGGAGATTACCTAGTAATATTCAAATATGACACAGTAATATATAAAACAACAAGTTATCAAATACAGGGTTCATCAGAATTAAATAATTCAGATGCAATAGAAAAAAATGTGTCAGAAAATGGACAAGAAATATTAGCAGGTGTTACAAATACATTAAATGTAAATGCAACATTATCTAATATAGACTTAGGACTAGTAGAAAGATCAAAATTTGATTTAAAACTAGAAAAAACAGTAAAACAAATAACAGTACAAAATGGCGAAGGAGTAAAATCATATAATTATGATAATAGCGAACTTGCTAAAGTAGAAATAACAGGAAAAGAATTTAAAAGATCAACAGTTGTAATCGAATACACAATAAAAGTAATAAATGAAGGAAATGTAGCAGGATATGCAAAACAAATAGTTGACTATAAGCCAGCAGAACTAACATTCAATTCCGATTTAAATACAAACTGGTATGCAGGAAATGATGGAAACTTATACTTGACAGAATTAGAACAAACATTAATAAATCCAGGAGAAACAAAAGAAATAAAATTGATATTAACTAAGAAAATGAGTGATACTAGCACAATAATGATAAATAATAGAGCAGAAATACAAGAGAGCACTAGCGAACAAGGACTAGCAGACAAAGACTCAGTTGCAGGTAATAATGCACAAGGAGAAGATGACATAGACTTAGCAGATGTAATTATAACAATAAAAACAGGAGGCCCAGTGTTCTATAGCTTTATAACATTATTATCACTTATAGCACTAGCATGTGGAACATATATAATAAAAATAAAAACAACCAAGAAGGGCGAGGAGGTGTACAAATGATAAAAAAAGTAGTAATAGGACTATTGACTGTGATAGTAACAATATTATTAATGACACAAGCTGCCTATGCAGCAGTAACATTAATAGATACAAGTACATCCAAGGATGTCGTAGATTCTATTAATACAAATGCAGATAACCCATTAGCAGATACTGAAACAGTGGAAATACAAAGTCAAGTTGAAGAAGAAACTGAAAAACAATTTACATTTGTAATGCAAGATATAGATAAATATATAGAAGAAAAATTTTCAGCAAAGCAACCAGAATTTTATAGTGTATTAGAATTGTATGACTATGACGAATTAAAAGCAAATGGAGAAGAATTGAAACTTGGTATAGTAAAGGAAATTGAAACTGAATCTAAAAGTAAATGGGAGCAAAAGGCAAAAGAGTATTGGAACAAACATGAAAAAGATATAAAAGAACGTATAACAAATGAGGCAAAAAAACAAGGAAGCCTTTTGATAGAAAACTATTCAAAAGTAGTAGTTCAAACAATGTTTGACCCTATATATGATGAAATCGAAGGACAGATAAATGACTCTATTCCTCTACTAGGAACAGTATGTGAGAATTTAGCTAATAGATATGTAAATAGCTTAAAAATAGATACTGTAATTGCAAATGAAATTAAAAGAAATGTGGGATTAGAAGTAAAAAAATATGAAATAAAGGAATTTAACTGGGGAGAAGAAGCAATAAGAGCAGGTTTTTCAGCAATGGGGTCAGAAGCTAGTAAGTATGCTGAGGACTTACTTGATGAGGCAACAATGAAAGCCTTAGAAAAACTTGGAATAGACACATCAAATACAGACCTAGATGAAGCGATAAGTAATTGGCTGGGAGTTCAAATTGAAAGTACTATTCAACAATGGACTAAAAATGCAGTTGATTATGTATTAAATACAAATGATTATGATGAATTAGTTAAACAAATGACAAAAGAGTCTATTGAAAAATTCGGAGAAGAATTGACAGAAAAAATGAAAGAAGATATTGCTGAGAGGGCCAAAGAAGCTATTGATGCACAAAAATTAGCAGCAGAAAACAGACTAGCTCAAATAAAAGAACAGGCATTAGAAAGAGTAGTAGAATCAATAGGAGATTTAGCAACTGACTATGCACTTAATTTATATGACAATCTAGAAGACGAAATTGATAAATTTTCAAAAAACTTTGGTAAATTTGGAAGTTCAGTAATAAGAGGACTTAGCAATCAGCTAAAAACTTGGATAGGAGGTAATATTTCTAATAATGTTACTGCATATTTGAAAAATGTATTTCTTGACAAAAATGAGAAAATAGATTGGAGTAACTTTGAAATAGATTGGACTAGATTAGGAGCTAATGTATTATTAAATATACTTCTAGATGACTCTTTAGCAGAAAAATTGGATTTAGTATATGGAATGATTTCAAGCGTAGGAGGCCTAGTATCAGGCCCAGTACCTTTTGAAACATATTCAAAACTATATTTCATGTTTGCTTTAAGAGTACCATCATCAACAACAGCAACAACTTCAGCAACAGCAAGTTCAGCAGCATCAACAGGAACAGATGAAGGAAACCTAGGTGTAGGTTCAGACATATATGACCCTTCTCAATTCAATCCAGTGGCAGATAATTTGTTAATAACAACAGTTGGAGCTGTAGATGCATTAAAGTATGCTACAATTCACTTAAGAAGTGTTGGAGCGCCAGTTCCAGTTATAGCAGAGCCTACTGCAAGAACAATATCATATTTTGTACCACTTTGGCCAGCTGTATTTGCTCCACGGAGTTCCTTTATGGGCAGATACTGCATACATACTATGTGAAATGAAAGCCAATACAAGTAAGAGCTCATATGTACAAATAGCTTTTTCAACATCAACATTTGGTAGCATGTATGGAAGACCACCAAAGCCAACTTTGTGGTCAGCTCTGCTTAATGCAGAGGCATGGGCATTCCAAGCATTTACAGCTGCTAGTGCAGCAGCAGGAGGATACAGAAATTCACTAGAGGACTTAACAACAACAGCAGTATCCAGATATCATGAAGAGGCAGGAATGTTTGTAATAGGACCTTTCAAAGCAGATTATATTAGAGGATATTTCTTAGCCGGACTAAAAGGAAAAGCAGACTTTGGAATGATGGTAGATATGAATATATATGACCAAGATGGAAATCTTATACCACAATCAACATGGGCTATTATGTATTCGGAAGATGGACAATTTGACCATGATACAAGAATTTTAGATGAAGGATATATGTATCCTTATCCAAAAGAGGAATTTTATATTGGAATAAGCCAATATTCAAATCCAGATGTAACGAGCATAAGTGCAATAAAAATGGACTTTAAAGAAATGCAAGTATCTGGATATGGAATAGTTATGGGAACACAAGATTTCTTGTGCACATATTTCCCATTATTTACAATAACAGGAACTGTTGGACCAAGCCATATACCAGTATATGATAATTATTTAGGAATGGTAGCAACACCACTAAGTGTACCTAGTGTTTCACACTCATTATGTGCACAAATAGTAACAAAATACTATCTAGACCACAGTTTAACAATATACTTACACAAAAAAGACTCAAGTATACCTGGCTGGGAATCAGCAGAATATACAACAACAAGTTCAGTAAAAACAAATGGTGTAGAATTTATAACAATATCACCAGCAGTTGAGGGAAACAGCGCATTACATAGAACAGTAGATAGAATAATATCAAGATTAGAAACAGCATCACCATATTCAGGAACAGGAGTAACATTCTTAGATAATATGACAAAAGCATATCAAATCTACTCAGAACTAGGATATAACCCTACATTATTACAATCAACAGCAATATTATTAAAAGTATATGGTAAAAATGACTGGGCTAGAGCTGTATCAGCAGCAGATGCAATAATGGGCAAAGACGGAACAGTATTTTCAAAAACAATAAAAATAGCGGCCGTTTTAGTTAAAGATGAAAAATTACAAAGATTAATGAATGGTGTAGCTAATATTATAGAAGTTTATGAAAGCGATAAAAAGAAGAGCGATGCTGAAAGGGCAGCAGATACAATTAGAATAATGGCGGAAACTTCAAATGATTCTGATTTAAAATTAGTTAGCAATGATATAGGAAAAATACTAGAAAATTCAGCATATAAAGACGAAGTATGGAATGCAGCTTGCCAAATGGATATGACCAACGAGCAATTAGATGCATATCTAGCAAAAGAATATCCTGAATTAACAGCAGACCAAAGACTAGAAGTAATGGAAGAAGCTAAAGAGATAAGAAGTATGGTATACAATTCAGGAGATGCAGGAAAACAGGTAGTTACAGTTATGGAATGTTTCCAACAGGCTAAAAATAAATCAGAAACAGTAACTAAAATAGCTGGAAATCTAGGAGAAGCAATGGGAATTGAAAATGCAAGCGCAATAGCTTCTGGATATGAAAGAATAGCACAAAATAGTGAAGAAAAATCAAATATTTTAAATAATGAAACATTAACAGAAGAAGAAAAAGAAGCAATGTTAAAAGAACTAGATACTAACCTATGGAAAATGGGAATATACACAGTACAAGAAATAAACAAGGGAAATACTACTGTAGATAAATTAGATGAATACTATGAAGCTTATGAAAACTACGAAACAATGAAAGAAGTAGAAGAGGAAATTAAGCAAATAGAATCAGACAATAGTTTAACAGAAGAACAAAAACAAGAAAAAATAAAAGAACAAAATGCAAAAGTACAAGACCTTGGAATAGATACAGCCAAAACATTAGAAATAATCGGTAGTGATGAGTATAAGGCAGCTAAAGATGCTATTAGCAATTACGATAAAATAAAAGAGACAAATCAAACAATAAAAGAAATTGAAGCAAGCACAACATTGACAGAGAAACAAAAGAATGAACAAATAAGTAAACAAGAGGATAAATTAGTGGAATATGGAATTAATTCAGTTAAAGATGCAGACAAACAAAACAGTGAGATCTATGATATCGGAATAGAGGCATATAAAACATATTCAACACTAGAAGTAACAACAACAAAAGAATTCTTTAATACAATAGAAGACATGGACAAAGAAGAAATAGAACAATTAACTAAAACAATAGAAAAAGCAAATAGTACAGAAGATGTATTAACAATAATAGAAGAAGTGAATACAAGGAAAAAACTAGAATCAGCAGAGGAAAAAGAAGAAAGAAGCAGACAATCATACATAGACGAATTAGATAAACTAAATGGAGCTCAACTATATGATACATCATCATATACAGAGTATGATTCAAACTTCAATATCACAAGAGTAGAAAGACCAACAGAAGTATACTACATGGATGATGATGAAATAGGACTTACAATGAGTATAGGTGGAGTTGTATGGAAAGATGGACATTCAGGCTTTGAAAATGACTATGATGGAGTAAGAAATGCCAATGTAAATGGGGATTTAGAAGCAGGAATAGAAGGGGTAAAAGTTGTACTAAAAGCTGAAAAAACAGGCGAATTAGGTAGAATGAGAGTAGACAATCAATGGGTAGATGCAATAACATACACAGATGAAGGTGGATATTACCATTTTGCTGAAGTAGAATCTGGAAAATACTATATAGAATTTGAATATGACGGAGAAAAATACATGGCAACTACATATATATCAGATGGCCAAAAAGAAGGAGATATATTCAATTATCAACTTTACCCAGACCTAGAGCAATACGACAATAACTCTAAAGCAGCAGAAGACAAAGATGAAAGAGAGGCATTTAATGACAAGTTCTATCAAATCGCAAATGGAACAGCAATAGGAAAAGATGGACAAGTAACAAATCTTGAATATGATGCAAAAGATGGAGTGTCTAGACTAATTACACTAGATGACAATGGACATGTATTACCACAATTTGCAATGCATGCAAGCAGTGAAACTGTTGGAGTAACATATCCAATAGATACAACAGTTACATTAGAAAATGAAAGCACAGAAATGCTAGTTACAACAGACTCACAAACAGTACCAATGTACTACGACTATAGAAAAACAGGTGAATACATGTATCATGTAAACCTAGGACTAGTAGAAAGAAGTAAAATAGACATAGCAGTAACACAAGATGTTTATAATGTAACAACAACAGTAAACGAAAAACAAGAAGATTATATTTACAACGAAAGAGGAAATCTATCTATATATGATGCAAACTTAAAACAAACAGAAGCATACAGAAATATTTCATATACAAGAGAATTATATAATGCAGACTATCAATACAGGGCACAAGATTATCAAATGAATTCTCTAAACAAATTAGATAGAAATGGAAATGACAAAACAGCAGAAATTGAGAATATACAAAGAATAAAAACAGAAGAGACAGAGCAAAGAGTATTTGTAACTTACAAAATTACTCTAGTAAATCAAGTTGTACTACAAGCTGCAACAATAAATGAGTTAACAGATTACTTTGACCCAACCTATAAACTAGTAGAAGAAGATACCTACCAAAAGATACAAAAATCAGATGGAACAGTAGAAAATAAACTGGTGGCAAAACAATCATTCTTCATAGTAAAAGATGATGAATCAGCTACAGAATACAAGCTAGACTGGGAACAAACTGGAATGGCAGGCGGACTAAAGAGCATGAAAACTGTTCAAACAGAAGATGGAAGAGCAGGTTTAGAAGATGTAATCATAGGGGCAGGAGATGAAATATATGTATTTGTTACCTTTGAAGTAGAAAAAGATGCAAATCGAGCTCTACAACTAGGTAAGAAACAAAATATAGTTGAAATCTCTAACTACACATCACTAGAAATAGGCAGCACAAACAAAAATCATTCACTAGGACTTATAGATAAAGACTCAGAACCAGATAATCTAACAGTAGGATACTATAATGACTACGAAGATGATACAGATGCAGCACCAATACTAGATTTAGTACTATATAGAACAGACTTAAGAACAATTAATGGTTATGCATGGAATGATGATAGAACGGTAACATTATCAACAGGTCAAGTAGTTGGAAATGGTATAAGAGAAGAACATGAAGAAAAAATTGATGGAGTAAGAGTACAATTAATAGAAATAATAAAAGACCCAGGAACAGGCGAGGAGTATGAATATGTATGGAAAGAAATGTTTACAGGAGAAGACTCATATAGCTATGTAGGAAGTTCGGGAAGCTTATCAAATCCAGAAAGAGGACAAACAGTATCAACAGGAAGTGTAACAACTGATACAAACTTAGGTGCAGTCCAAGATGGAGAATACAAATTCCATGACTACTTAGCAGGAAACTTTATAGTAAGGTTCATATACGGAGATACTTATAAAACATACCTAGCAAAAGGTAGTGAAAACTCACAAGGAGAAGGAAGAAATGAAGCTTCATACAATGGACATGACTATAAATCAACAGCATATCAAAGAGGAAATAACTTAGATGCTAAATGGTATGACTTAAGTAACTCTAACATGGATAGCAAACTATATTCAGATGCAAAAGATGACAGCACAAGAAGAAAAGTTGTAATTGAGTATGCATCAACACTTCAAAACGATAAAGCAGAAATCTTAGCATCATTTGACGGTAGAGAAGACAAGTACTACTACAATAGAGAAAAACAACAAGAGTTAAGAGACAATACATGGATGTTTGCAGATACTGCAAAAATAAATGTAAATGTAGAATACAATACAACAGAATCAAATGGACTTGAAGATTTAAGCTATAATATAATGAATATAGACCTAGGACTTGAGAAGAGACCTGAAACAAAACTAGAACTAACAAAGGAAATAACAGACATAACAATCACTCTAGCCAGTGGTGAAACAATAATAAGTACAGCAGCAGGTATGACACAAAATGTTAACTGGGTATCTAACCAAAGAAATGCAGAAGAAGGAAATGACTACAAGAGAGACAATTTGAAATATACTTACAGACAAGGTAAAATCCACATATATATGGATGAAGAAGTAATGCAAGGTACTAATATTCAAATAACCTACAAAATAACAGTAACAAACAAGAGTGAAATAGACTACACAGGACAAAATGGTGAACTTGGATATGTATACTATACAGGAGAAGTATCTTCTTCAGATAGAATAGTAACAACAAAAGTAGATAAAATAATTGACTATGTAGACAACAGCTTAACCTTCAGAAAAGTAGATAACTCAGATTGGAGCTTAGTTGAAACAATGAGTGACTTTACTTTAAGAGCAGATGGCGAAGTAGTAGAAACACAAAAAATGGACTGGGGAGAATTTATGGACTATGTAATAGATACTTACGGGCAAAGCTATGCTTCAAAGAATTACAGAGAAGTTCAAGCAGCATTCCAAGTATATGAACAGACAGGGAAAATAACTGGCTTAGGAGGAGAGGCAGAAGAGGTAGATGAAGATACAACAGGTAACTATTTATCAAACTACAATGTGCTTAAGAATATGAAAGAAAATGGATATCTAAACAAAGATTTATCTATTGTAAAAACGAAATCTGCTCAAACACAAGAAACGCCAATAAGTCAAGTAATAGTTACAAAAGCACTAGAAAATACAGAATTAAAACCAGGACAAAGTACAAGTGTACAATTAGTCTTATCAAAAACACTATCACCACAAGATGAAGACGATACTCTAGACTATAGTAATATTGCAGAAATACTACAATATTCAAACACAGTAGGTAGAAGGGATATGGATGCAATACCAGGTAACCAAGAACCAAATGCAGATCCAGACAAAGACGAGTTTGAATATGATACAGACTTTACAGAAAGAATAATTATTACACCACCAACTGGTGAAAATAAATCATTCTATTATGTAATATCTGCAATAGTACTTGTAATACTAACGACAGGAATTGTACTAATTAAAAGAAAAGTACTTGGCAAGAAATAAAGCATAATTTCTAGGGATTTTATAAATCCCTAGAGGTTATATATATGTGTATTCTAAAAAATACACATATATATGACCAAAATTACCAAAAAACAACATTTTTTTCTCAAAAACCATTGAAAAAGTTGACATAAGAGGGTATAATATATAATAGGTTTAAAATGCCATAATTCTTTTTATTAGGAGGAATAAAGAATGCACACAAAAACGAAAAAAATGAGTTTGATGCACAAATTCATAATAATTGCATTAATAATAAGCTTAAGTATATCGAATTTTCTAAATGTTGCAGTATATGCTACATCAGCAATACTAGATAATCAAACAGAAGCAACAATAAATAAAAATGTAAAATTTGATACATATTTTGATGAAGGTAATGGAAATACACATTATCTTATTTGTGATGTAAATAGCACAAATGAAAGTATGAAAATGAATTTAAGTGTTCTAGCAGGTTATTTAAAACAAGCACAAATAGAAATTAAAGATGCAAATTATAGTATGATAAACATTTTAGATGCAGGACAAAAAGTGCAAAAAGCGGAAAATAACAAAATAGAATTAAAGCAAATAAACGCAGGGGAAAATGTTGAATTAGGAATAAACATAGGAAATGCTACAACAGAAACAATGAACTTATCAGATATAAGTAAAGATAGCAAAGTTATATTAGCAGCTATATATGTAGATGAAGAAGGAAATGAAATAGAAATTGAGAAAGAGATTGTACTAAACATATCTTGGACAGGAACATATGAAACAGAAATAGATTCAGAGCTTGTAAAATATACAAACTTTATAAAAGAAGGTAAAGAAAAAATATTAGTACAAGTACTAACTAAAACAGGATTAAAAGAAAGTGCGAATAAACTTCCAATAAAAGAAAGTAATATAAATGTAACAATTCCTACACTAGCAGGGGTAGAACCAGAGGAAATACTAGTAATAGCTAAAAACACAGTAGGAACAAATGGCGCAGAAGAAGGAGTAGCTGAAATACCAGCAGAAAACATAAACAAAGATACAGAAAACGGAATTGTTAGTGTAAAAATAGAAAACAAAGAAAGCAATGGCAGTGTTTGGAATGGACAAGGACAAGACGAATTATTATTTACATACATTTACAATAAAGAAGACATAAAAGAAGAATTAACAACAATGGCGTCAAAAATAAATGCAGAAATAATAACATATAGTGGAAATACATCAAATGCAGAACTAGTAGCAGAATATGACTTAACACAAGCTGTTGGAAATGTGGTTTCATTAGATGTTACAACAAATACAGCAGAGTTGAACAAGGGTAAAATATATGCGAATATAGATTCTACAGAAAAACAATATGAAACAACATATAATATATCAGCATTAGCAGGAATATCATATAAAGATATAGCAACAGAATTAAAAGTAGAAGAAACAGATACATACTTTGTAGATGCAAATGGACATATGTACTTATTAGAAAATTCAGAAGCTGTATATTCATATTACAAGACAACAACAATTAGCAAAGCAAATTTTGAAAAAGTATTAGGTGAAAGTGGAGAAATAAAAATTTTAGATGTAAATGGAAATGTTATTGCCATAATTAACAATAGTCTAGAAACAGATACAGACGGAAACTATGTTGTAAATTACACATCTAAATATAGCAAACTTTCAATGATAACAACAAAGCCGATAGCAGAAGGTGAATTATTAATAAGCAATGAAAAAGCAATTGCAGCAGATTTACCTTATGCAAAAGAACAGGATAGAAGTTTTATAAGTTTAGTATCAAAGCTTCAAATATCACAAAAAGAAAATAATGAATATCTAAACTTAGAAAGTAAAGAAATTTCTATACCTTTAACAGAAACAAACACAAATGCAAACATTATATTAAGCACAGAAGTGTTATCAACAATAGTTGAAAATGAAGATGTAGAAATAAAAATAGAATTAGATAATAGCAGAGAAAATACAGACTTATACAAAAATGGAACATTTAAAATAGAATTCCCAGAGTATATAGAAGATGTAATTGTAAATACTGCAAATATCTTATATGCAGAGGGAATAGTAGCAAAACAAGTTAACAAACAAATTGAAAATGGAAAAGTAGTAATATATGTAACATTAGAAGGAACACAAGCAAGATTTAGTACAGGTTCTGTAACAAATGGAACCAATATTATATTAAATGTAGATATAAAAACAAAACTACTAACACCAACATCAGAAGATATAATAAAAATGTACTATAGTCATGACAATGCTACATCATATGCAAGAGTAGATGAGCAAACAGGTATAGGATATAGCGAAGCAAAAGTAAGTTTTGCAGCACCGGTAGGAATGCTTGCAGTAAGCAGAATATCTGGATATGAAGAAACAGGAAAAAGTATTATATCTGTTAACCAAGGAACTGTAGTAGACAAAATAAAAATGGATTCAGATGCTATAAATGCAACAATGGAATTAATGTTAATAAACAACACAGGAGATACATGTAATACAGTAAGTGTAATAGGAAGGATTCCATTTGAAGGAAATAAAAAAATTGGAACAGATGAAGACTTGAATACAACAGTAAATACAAATATGATTCAAGGAATAGTTGTTCAAGGTGAAGAAGCTAAGTATGCAAAAATATACTATTCAAGCAATGGAGAAGCAACAGAAGATTTAACAGACAGCAGCAATATGTGGACTTTAACACCATCAGATTTTAGTACAATAAAATCTTATATGATAGTATTTGAAAACTACGAATTCAAACAAGGGGAAACAATTAATATGTTCTACAATTTCGTAGTTCCAGAAATGATAGATTTAAATAACTCACTATACGGAACATTTGGAGCATCATATGAAAAAGCTTCAGAAGTTGGAGTACAAGAAGAAAGCGTAGCAGCAGATGTAGTAGGTTTAACAACAGGAACAGGGCCAGTAATGGAAATAAATCAGACAGTTTCAGTAGGAGAAGATGGAGTAATCCAAGAAGGACAAATTATAAAATACACAATAACAGTAAAAAATGCTGGAACTAATAATATAGAAAACCTAAAAATAAAAGATTTATTACCAGACTATTCAGTATATACTGAATACCAAGAACCAGGCTCATTACAAGGAACAGAAGGAAAGTATATCTATCCTGAAACAGAAACAGACTCAGAAACTGGAAGACAATACATAGAATGGAATATTGGAACAGTAGAACCAGAAGAAACTGTGACAAAGGAAATCTTTGTAAAGGTAAATAAACTTCCAAATATATTAGAGTATTATGAAAATGAAGAAAATCTAAGATATGATGAGGAAACAAAACAATACTATATTGAAGGTATAGATGAAGAAACAGGTGAATTAACAAAAGAAGTAATAACTTCTATACCAGAAATAAAAATATTTAACACATTAGTTTTAAGTGCAACAGATTTAGAGCAAAAAATATCAAAGAGTAGTGAAAATAAAGTTGAAAAAGTATACTTTGTAGTAGACGAAAAATCAACTAGTGCACCATCAGTATTATTAAGAGAAAAAGAAGAATTAACATACACAATAACAGTAAAAAATAATACAGAAAATACAATTCAAAATGTACAAGTAGAAAAAGTAATTCCAGAAGGAGTAGACTATGAGGAAGCAATTGCAACAAAATATAATAGTGAATCAGGCGAAAATGAGCAAGTTGCAAAAGCAAGTTACAATTCTGATACTAGAGTAATGGGGGTTACAATTCCAAGCTTGGAAGCAGATGAAATTGCAACTGTAAAAGTAAATGTTTTAACATCAGAACTTGAAAATGGTGTATATGATAAAACAGTGAGTACTTTAAGCTCAGTATATGCCAATGGAATAAACAAACATGTTACAACAGAAGTTACAAACACAATATCAAAACCACATTTAGTAGTTGAACAAATAGATGATGTCGGCGGAGAATATATCTCAGAAGGAGATAAATTAACATTTACATTAACAATAAAAAATGAAGGAAAAATTTCTACAGATATTATGGAGGTTGTAGATGAAATATCAGAGAAATTTAAATTTGTAGAAGCAAGTTATACAATAAATAATGGAACTGCTTCAACAATAACGGCATATGACAATGAATTAGTTGTAAAGCCAAACTTAGAAGCAGGGGCAGAATTTGTACTAAAATTAACAGTTGTAGCAGATGAATTACTAAATTCAGAAGAGGAAGCAACCACAGAAAATATATTTGTTGTAACAGGTGATTATGTTGGAGAAATTAAATCAAATGTAATTAAGAAAACAATAGAGCAATCAACAAGACCAAATAATCCAGACAATGATGATAAACCAAGTTCTGGTGGTTCAGATAATAATAGTCCAGATGATACAGATAAGCCAGATGAGATAAAAACATATAAAATAAAAGGAAGAGCTTGGTTAGACCAGAATTCAAATGGAGCGAGAGATGATGGAGAAAAATTATTCTCTGGAATTAAAGTAACATTAATAAATGCTAAAACAGGAGATATAATTATAGACAGAACAACAGGAAATGCTAAAGAAACAATAACAGCAGAAGATGGAACATATGAATTTGACAATTTAGTTCAAGGAGAATATATAGTAGTATTCTACCATGATAGCTCAATATACGGACTTACAGAATATACAAAAGCAGGAGTAAATACAGAGTTAAACTCAGATGTTATATTAACTACATTAAAAGATAATGGACAAGATGTAACAGTAGCTGTAACAAATACTTTAAAAGTAAGTACAAACAGTATATCAGGAATTGACCTAGGACTAGTAATAAATAAAACAGCAGATTTAAGATTAGATAAATATGTAAGTCAAATAACAGTACAAAATAAAGAAGGGGTAAAAACATATAATTACAATGAAACAACACTTGCAAAAGTAGATATAAGAGCAAAATATCTAGCAGGTTCAGTAGTAGTAGTTGAATACTCAATAGTAGTTAAAAATGAAGGTAATTTACCAGCTTATGCTAAACAAATAGTAGATTATATGCCAACAGACTTCAAATTTAACTCAGACCTAAACTCTAACTGGTATGCAGGAAATGATGGAAACTTATACAGTACAGAGCTTGCAAATACAATAATTAATCCAGGAGAGTCAAAAACAATAAAATTAATCTTAACAAAAACAATGACAGAAAACAATACAACATTATCAAACAATAGAGCAGAAATATATGAACAATATAATGAGTTTGGATTAGCAGATATAGACTCAACACCAAATAACCAAGCGCAAGGTGAAGATGATATGGGAGCAGCAAATGTTCTAATATCACCAGCAACAGGAGCAGAAGTAACATATACATGTACTATATTAGTAGGACTTGTAATATTGGCAACTGGAATATATTTAATAAGAAGAAAAACTTCGAGATATTATAACTAAGGGGGTGAAAAGCAATGAATAAAAATAAAAATATAGTAACATTATTATTAGCATCAGCTATAGTAGCAGGTTGTAGCGTAAATAGTATGGCAGAGATTACAAAAGAAGAAACAATAGACCTAAATAAAACATATGAAACAGTAAAAAGAGAAGTGATACTAGAAGAAACACCTAATGCTGTACCATCAGAGAAATTTACAGTAGAAAATCTAGGTGGTGCTATCAAATGTCAACATGAAAACACAAGAATGCCAGGTCAAGCAAATGGGAGCTATGATATTACTATAGATGGAACTAATTATCATGTTGGAGATGGAACTATAAAGAGAATACAAGTTGATAAAAAAGTAAATGGTACTGATACAAGTGAAACCCCTAATACATATCATGAGGTAAAAAGACAGGTAGTTGGTAAAACAGCAGATACTGCAGCACTTGCATATATATGTACATTTTACAATGATGGAGACGGTATATATACAGAATCTCAAATAGCGATATGGTCTACAGATATAGCATTAGGACAAAAGCGACCAAAAAATGATTTAGCGTTGGAAGCCGATGCATATGCAAAATTCTTTGCTGACTTAGAAAAAATAAGAGAAGCTAATAATGGTTCTGAAATTACAGATACAGTAGTAAACAAAACAATATCAACAAATATAGAGAAAAAAGAACAATATTTAGGACCATACACAGTAAATTATGCAAGAGGAATAACAAAAGCAGGTAGTAGAGATGTAGTAGAATTTGGTGGAATAACTGGAATGAAGCTACTTACATCAGATGGAAAAGAAATAAATTCAGAAGCATGGGAAATAGTTACATTAAATGAAATGGAAGGAAAAGCAAGAGATATACCAGAGTATGACAAAAATTATAAATATCCTTACCCAAATGAGCAATTTTATATAAAAATATATGCAGATAAATTAGATGGAGCAACTGAAATATCAAAAATAGCATACGAATATTCAAAAATAATAGCAGAAGCTGAAATTGCTTTTCATGAAGGAACATATAAGGAAATTACATGGGGAGGTAAAGTAGAACAACAATTTTGCTCAGGTGGTAAAAGAGTATTTATGGGAAGAGATTCAACAGGAAGACCTCGTTATGAAAATAGACCATGTAGCCATGGAAGTATGAGTCCACACTATTATAATGCAAAATATTACATAGAACAAAAAAATGTTGAAGAAAAACAATCACAAGAATTAATAACAATAATCAGCGTAAAGAAGGAAAAAGACATATCAACATATACAATACCAACAATACCAGACAATTACAGATTATACTTACCATCTGTATGGAATAATTGGCCATACTGGCCAGATTATCCAGATTATCCAGATAGACCTGAAACAGACTTAACATTTACAATAGCTGGATTTGTATGGGAAGATACAAAAACAGGAAAAGAAAGTAACTATGATGGACAAATGGGTACAGCAAATACAGGTGAACCAGAAAGTGGTATAAAAAATGTTGAAGTAAAACTATACAACCACGGGACATCAGAACTAGTACAATCAACATATACAGATGAGAGTGGAGCATATGTATTTACAAAAATACCAGTTGGAACATATGATGTAGGTTTCGTATATGATGGATTAACATATACCACAACAAAAGCATTTGCGAGTGGAAGCGCTAGTGATTATGAACAAAATCCAAATGATGAAAAATACATACTAGATTCAAAAGCAGAAGAATTACCAGCAGAAAGACAAGCATTTAATAACAAATTCTATGAAATAACAGCAGATGGTTCTAACAATGTATATGGAACACATGAGGTAGATGCATCACAAGATGCTATATCATATGAAACAAGAAGTGGTGTTTCTAAAATACAAACAACATATGCAGATGGAAAAGTAAAAGCAGCTTTCCAACTAGAAACAAAAACGTCAAATACATTAAGTGTAGGATATCCATTAACAAACTATGTAAATAATGCAACAACATCTAAAGTAATAAATGGACAAACATATCAACAAAACTACACATATATGGCATATGTAAACTTAGGTTTACAAAAGAGACCAGAAGTAGACTTTGCCTTAACAAAGGATGTTTATACATCAACAGTAACAATTAATAGCAAACAAATAGAATATAAATACAATGCAAGAAATGCAGACGCATTTGATATAGAATTAAAGAACTCTTTATCATACAGCGATGTAAAATATAATAGAGAAGTATATAAATCAGATTATAATTATAAAATAGATGATTATAAATCAAATACTCTAAATACAGTAAATGGAGCAACATTAAGAGGATTGAAATCAGAAGACCAAGAATTGAAAGTATTTGTAACATATAAAATAAAAATAAGAAATCAATCTGAAATATATAGTGGAACAATTAATCAATTAGTAGATTACTTTGATGCAAATTATAACTTAATTTCATCAGACTTGAAGCTAGATATAAGAAATGATGATGGAACAATAGTAAAAGACAAAGTTGTAGCAAGAGCACCATATTATGAAACAGCATCTGGAAAAACAGGTTCACTTACTGTAACATCACCAGAAGAAACTTCAAGCAAAAACTATATGAAAACATACATATCTGGTATACAAGATGAAATACTTCAAACAGGTGATGATATATACTTATACATAACATTTGAAGTAGAAAAAAATGATGCAACAAGAAATATAAAATTAGGTGAAAAGAGTAACCAAGTTGAAATAACAAATTACTCAACATTTGATGCATTAGCAATAACAAAAACAAACACAGTAGGTATGATAGATAGAGACTCAGCACCAGGAAACTTAGACCCAGAAAATAGCATAAGTCTAGAAGATGATTCAGACATAGCACCAACAATTAATATTAAATTATATGAAGGTGTGACAAGAACAATCAATGGAACTGTTTGGGAAGACCAAAGAGATGCAAAAAAACTAAAAGATGGAGAATACAGCACAGGAGATGGAATAAGACAAGAAACAGAAACAGTAGTAGACGGAGTATTAGTTCAATTAATAGAAATAATAACAGCAACAGATGGTTCACAATATGAATATATCTGGCAGGAAATGTACTCTGGTGAATCTGGATACAAATATGTAAACATTGATGGTACAATATTAGATGGAAATCTAGGAAAAGTAGATGCAGGTCAAGTAGAGGTAGAAAAAGGACAATATAAATTTAGTGGATATATTCCAGGAGATTATATAGTAAGATTTAAATATGGGGATACTCAAAAAACAATCCTACCTTCAAAAAATAACACATCATACAACGGACAAGACTACAAATCAACAGTATATCTACAAGGTGAAGATATAAATAGAGAATGGTATGATTTAGGAAGTTCATATTTAAACAACACACTGATGTCAGATGCTAAGGATAATGAGGCAAGAAGAATAGATGTAATAAATTACTCAAAAGTAATGAAATACAGCATAGCAGAAGTTCTTGCTTCACACGAAACTGGTGAAACATCATTATATGATGAATTAATAGCTAATACATGGATGTATGCAGATACTGCAAAAATGAGAGTAGAAGTAGAGTATAACACAACAAAAACAGATGCAGGAAATAATATATCATACAATATTAGAGATATTGACTTTGGTTTAGTAGAGAGACCGAAAGCAAATATTGACTTAACCAAAGAAATAGTAGGTATAAAAATAACCCTAGCAGACGGAAGTACTCTAATAGATACTGAAGCAGGATTAAAGAGAAATGTAAACTGGGTTGATAACAGAGTAGTAAATGGAGAGCAACTAAAAGGTGCAATTCATATATACATGGATGAGGAAGTAATGCAAGGTGCAAATATCCAAATCAAGTATAAAATAACTGTAACAAATAATAGTGAAGTAGACTACACAGGAAGTTCAGCTAGCTCAGTAGGTACAGCATATTATACTGGAAAAATATCAAGTGCAGATAGAAAGGTAACAACTTCAGTAGACTTAATTTCAGACTATGTGGACAATAGCCTAGTATATAGAGAAGATGATAACACAGGAAGAGCATGGCTATCAATGGAAAAAACAAGTCTAGAAAGCATTGAAAAAATGGAGGAAAATGGTTACCTAGACCCAGAAGTAGAACTAGAAAGCAAAGATATACATCAAATAATAATAAATGAATCATTAAAGAATGAAGCGCTAGTACCAGGCGATACCAGAACAGTAGAACTTACATTATCAAAAACGCTATCAACATCAGAAGATGCGGAAGACCCATCATTTGATAACATAGCAGAAATATTGCAATACACCAACACAGTAGGTAGAAGGTCAGACATCCCAGGAAACCAAGACCCAACAGAAGCACCAATAGAAGGAGATGCAGACTGGACAGAAACAGTAACAATAACACCCCCAACAGGAGAAAACAGATCTCACTACTATGTAATAACAGGAGTTGTACTAACAATAATAGCAGCTGGAGTAATTGTAATAAAGAAAAAAGTGCTAGACAAATAAAATAGTATAAGAATGAAACATCACTAAAATCTTACAATTTTAGTGATGTTTTTAGTTATTATGTTTAACAATTTTTAAATAGTGAATAATATATAATGATAGGGGAGGATATTATTCATGAAATTAGGAATTGCATTATCAGGTGGTGGAATTAGAGGGATTGCACATGCAGGAGCGCTAAAAGCTTTGGAGGAAAATGATATAAAATGCGATATAATAAGTGGAACAAGTTCAGGTAGCATAGTGGCAACTTTATATGCATTGGGATACTCGCCATATTACATATATATTTTATTTAAGAGATATGCAAAAGAAATATGCGAACTTAATGGCATGCCAATAATATCAAGTGTCGGTAACTTTATAGTGAATAAAAAAATAAATATAAATGGCTTAAATACAGGCGAAAAGATAGAAATAACCTTCAATGAACTAGCTAAAAAGCAAGGAATAGAAAATATAGGACAAATAAAAATGCCATTATTAGTAACAAGTGTGGATATTTCAAAATCAAAAGAAATTATATTTAGCTCAATAGCCAAGGAAGAATATATAGGAGAAATAGATGTAGGAAAAGCAATAAGAGCAAGTTCATCCTTTCCAGTAGTATTTCAACCCTGCATATATAAAGAGCATCTACTAGTAGATGGAGGTGTGTTAGATAATACACCAGTAAAAATCCTAAAAGAAAATGAAGCTGACAAAGTAATAGCAATTAGATTTGACAGTGATCAAGTAACACAGGATAGTAATTTAATGGACATAACAATGAAAACAATAGACATCATGGGTAACAAATTATGTGATGAACAATTAGAAATGAGTGATTATATAATAACAATTCCATCAGATGGAACAGGGTTATTAGATGTAGAAAAATTGGACTTTTGCTACAAATCAGGATACACAGAGACAATGAAAAATATGGATGAAATAAGAAAAAGCTTGCTATAAAGCAAAAAAAGTGATAACATATTATGGGTGAATTATATGAAAAAAGTATATATAGG
>CAYXUA010000003.1:0-22961 GCA_964468015.1 uncultured Clostridium sp.
ATATTATAAATTATGTTTTTTTTAAAGGGGTTTATTAAATTTTAATAAAGATTTAACTTTTTTGGGTTTGCTAACAATAATCTTTTACTTGACATTCCTATTCTCATATTATACAATTCTTTTGGTGATTAAAATGAAAATAGGAAATGTTTTAAAATATAATATTAGAGTAATAGATGCAGATGATAATATTTTATATGAAGGAATTTCAGATGATTCTGGTTCTGATATTAAAGAACTGGAATATAAAGAAGTAGTCGAATTGAATTCTAGTATAATGATATTAAGAGTATAGCCTTCATATTACTATTATTGTACAAAACAAAAGCTATGAAATTCTTTTATTCAAAGATTTCATAGCTTATTTTATTGGCTGGGGTGGGAGGATTCGAACCGCCGAAATGCCAGAGTCAAAGTCTGGTGCCTTACCACTTGGCTACACCCCAATATTAAGTTAAGGGTGAATAGTGAAGATTGAAAAGTTATACTTTTTTCTTCGTTATTCTGTTTTATTTTATGGGGTGGAAGATGGGACTCGAACCCACGACCTCTAGTGCCACAAACTAGCGCTCTAACCAACTGCGCTACATCCACCAAATAACGGACCATTTATATAGTCCGTTATTAATTTTAACTTATTTATATTATATTTGTCAATACTTTTTTAAAATTTTTTAAATTATTTTTATTCTGCTCTTGCCCAAATTATTATTCTTCCGCTGCTATCATCTGTACAGGTTGATAAAGATATTTCCATAGCTCCATTTGTTTCTCTTGTCATATAATCTGAATCTTCTGGTGTTGTTTCATATGTATTATATACAACATATGTAACTTTATTCCCATCTAAATCTGTTATGTAAATTTTATCTCCTACTGTTATCTTTTTATTATCAGAGAAGAATAATCCATTTCTGTAGTTGTGTCCTACAATTACTGTATTCCCTGGTTTATTTAATCCTGGTCCATATAGTATTGCAACTGATGTTTCTATTGATTTTTTTGTAACTTCTTCTAGTACTGGGTATTTTATTCCTGTTTTTGGTATCTCTATATATCCTACCATTACAAATCCCTTATATAGCTTTGCACTATTTCCACCTGAAGTTGTTGTATTTGTTGTATCTGAATTCATTACTCCATCTACATCTGGTTTTACTACATTTTCAGTTGATATAACATTATTTACAACGTTATTGTTATTATTTGTATTATTGTTAATTTGATTTTCTAATTCATTTATTGCATTCAGTGCATCTTTATCTGTACTATTTCTTGTATATACATCATACGCCCAAAAGCCTAAAAGTCCAATAATTGCAATTATTACTACTACTAATATAACGGTTAAGACATCACTATATTTACTATCAAACATCTTTAACCCCTCCTCTATCTTTCGCATCTATATACTATAATTATACCATATTTTTTATTATTTTCATAGCCTTTTGTCGAAATTATTGTTCTCTTGCCCAGATTATAATTCTTTTTGAAGTATCATCATTGCAAGTTGATAGAGATATTTCTCTTGCTCCATTTGTTTCTCTTATCATATATTCTGCATCTTCTGGAGTTGTTTCGTACGTATTGTATACTACATATGTAACTTTATTGCCATCTAAGTCTGTTATATATATTTTATCCCCTACTGCTATCTTTCTGTTATTTGAAAAGAACATTCCATTTCTATAATTGTGTCCTACAATTATTGTATTTCCCGGTTTATTTAGACCTGGTCCATGTAATACTCCAACAGACGCTTCTAGTGATGGTCCTGTTACTTCGGCTAAAACTGGTAGATTTACATTTGTTTTTGGTATTTCTATATATCCTGCAATTTCAAATCCTCTAAAAGTATTAGATGAATTTGTATTAATACTGCCGCTGTTTCCTGTGGTAACTGTATTTACCTCTGGTTTTGCTACATTTTCTATAATTTCATTAGTTGTATTTTCATTAATATTATTTTGAATTGTATTATTATGTTTTATCGCTTCTTCAAATTCATTTATCGCATTCATTGCTTCTTTTTCTAGCGAATTTTTGTTATAAATTTCATATGCCCAGAAACCTAATAATCCTATTATTGCTACTATAACTATTATTAATAATATAGTTAATATACTATTATATTTATTTTCCATTTTTATCCCTCACAATTTATACAATTTTTGTATTAAGTTTAGTTCCTCCTAGTAGATGGAAATGTATGTGTTTCACTTCTTGCCCGCCATTTTCACCGCAATTTATTATAACCCTAAAGCCATCTTGTGCAATCCCTTGTTCTTCCGCAATTTGATTTATCACAGCATATATTTTTCCTATTACTGCTTCATCTTGTTTTTCTATATCTGTTATTTTTTCTATGTGTTTTTTTGGTATTACAACTATATGCACAGGTGCTTGTGGGTTTATGTCTTTAAATGCTACTATTTCTTCATCTTCATATATTATAGTTGATGGTATTTCTTTATTTATAATTTTACAAAATATACAATCCATAATTTCCTCCTACTCTTTCATTAGTACAGCCTTTATTCTTCTTACTCCAGCTGAACTAGCTTCTTCCTTCTTTATTTTGAATTTTCCTAAAATTCCTGTATGTTCTACATGTGGTCCTCCGCATATTTCCTTACTAAAATCTCCTATCGAATATACTTTTACTTTCTCTCCATATTTGCTTTCAAATAATCCCATTGCACCTGCTGCTTTTGCTTCATCCACTGTCATTTCTTCGCATTTTACTTGTAAATCTTTTTCTATTTGCTCATTCACTATTTTTTCAACTTTCTCCAATTCCTCTTTTGTTACTTTTTGAGGATGTGCAAAATCAAATCTTAGTCTTTCTGTTGTTATGTTTGAGCCTTTTTGCGTAGCATGCTCCCCAAGTACTATTTGTAAAGCCTTGTGAAGTAAGTGAGTTGCTGTATGATACGCTATGGTTGTTTCATTTTGCTCAGCTAGTCCACCTTTAAATTTATTTTCGCTTCCCATTTTAGATTTTTCTTGATGCTCTTTAAATAATTTATCAAATTCCGTTGTATCTATCTCTATGTTCTGCTCTTTTGCAAGTTCTATGGTCATCTCTAATGGAAAACCATAAGTTTCATATAGTTTAAATACCACAGCTCCGTCTATTATCTCTTTTCCTTGCTCTCTTGCTCTTTTAGCTGCTTTATCAAATTCTCTTTCTCCATTTTCTAGAGTTCTCATAAATTTATTTTGTTCTTCTGAAATGATTTTATGAATATTTGCTCTGTTTGCTTCTAATTCTGGGTACATTTCTTTTAAATTGTTAATTGTTATATCTATAACTTCTGCAAATTGTTCTAGAGTAATTTGTAATTTATTCAAGTGCCTTGTTAGTCTTCTTATTAATCTTCTTAAAATATACCCTCTATCAGTATTACTTGGGACTCCATCATCACAAATAATCATCATACTGCTTCTTATATGGTCTGATATAATTCTTCTGCTGTTTATGTCATCGTTTTGTGCAAGTTCTTTTAGTTTTTTCATTGTTGGAACAAATAGTTCTGTATCAAATGGAGTTTCTTTACCTTGTAAAAGCATTGTCATTCTTTCTAAGCCTAGTCCAGTATCTACATTTTGTTGTTCTAATTTTGTGTATACCCCTTCTTTTGATTTGTAGTATTCCATAAAAACATTGTTCCATATTTCTACATATTTGCCACAATCGCAAGATGGATTACAATTCTCCGAACATGCAGGTTTTCCAGTATCATAAAACATTTCTGTATCTGGTCCACAAGGGCCTTCATCTCCTGCAATCCACCAGTTATCATCTTTTCCAAAATGATATATTCTTTCTTGTGGAATTCCAGCTTTAAGCCAAGCCTCTTCTGCCACAGTATCTCTTGGAGCATCTTCATCTCCTGCAAAAACTGTAACTGATAGCTTCTCTACTGGTATATTTAATACCTTTGTTAAAAATTCAAAGCTCATTTGTATAGCTTCTTCCTTAAAATATGCACCTAAAGACCAATTACCAAGCATTTCAAAATATGTTAAATGACGGTTATCTCCAACTTCGTCAATATCAACTGTTCTAATACATTTTTGGTAATCTGTAAGCTTATTACCAGCTGGATGCTTTTCTCCTAGTAGATATGGCACAAGTGGTTGCATACCAGCAGTTGTAAATAATACAGAAGGGTCATTTTCTGGTATTACAGGGCTGCTTGGGATTACGCTATGTCCTTTACTTTTAAAGAATTCTAAGTATTTATTTCTTATTTCTATTGCTCTCATTTTTCCCCCTTTTCCATTGCCAAAAGGCAATTATTTTATGCTTTTTAGATTATATTATAAAATATTGTAAAAATCAATAAAAAGATAACGAATTTTCAGTATCCTTTTATTTAGTTTATTTTTTTTGTGCGGCCCCCTATCAGACTCTTCAAAAAGCATTCAATTTTTTCAACTTTTTTATGTTTTTTTCTTTACAAATTGCTAATACTAAGATAAAATTAGCATATAAATTTATTTTTTGTAGAAACAGGTGGAATTATGTTTAAATTTATTTCTCATTCAGAAGATGAAACAATCAATTTAGCTTGTAAAATAGCAAGCAAACTAAACAATGGAGATTTAATTGTATTATCTGGAAATTTAGGTTCTGGAAAAACTAGATTCACTCAAGGAGTTTTACGAAATTTTGGTTTAGAAAACGATATTTCAAGCCCTACTTTCACTATTGTAAATGAGCACCAGGCTGGTAGCACAAACATTTATCACTTCGATGTCTATAGATTACAAGATGTTGATGAATTTTATGCTATTGGTGGCGAGGAATATCTTGCAAATGGTATTTGTATTATTGAATGGGGCGAAATAATAGAATCTATTTTACCTAATGACTATATTAAAGTTATTTTCGAGAGAGATCCTGAAAACGAGAACAATCGTATATTAAATTTTGAAGTACATGGTGATAGATTACTTCCTATTGTTAAGGAGGTTTTAGAAATTGAAAATACTTAGTATTACTACTTCTAGTAGTGTATGCTCTGTTTGTATTCTGGATAATACTAATATAATAAAAGAATTAAGCCTAGATAATGCTAAAACTCATTCTGAAAATTTAATGCCTCTTATTTCTCAAGTACTTAGCCAAGCCCCAACTTCACTTGATGATATAGATTATATTGCTTGTGATATTGGCCCTCGGTTCTTTTACTGGTATAAGAATTGGTATCGCTTCAGTAAAGGCCATGGCAGAAGCTAAAAATATTAAAATAATTCCAGTAACTTCTTTAGAAGCTCTAGCTTACAATGTAGATGCTTCTGAAAATTATATTTGTAGTTTAATTGATGCTAGAAATAACAATGCTTATTCTGGCTTATTTGACTCTAATTATAATATAATCCAAAATTTCTCGGCAGATAGTATTGATGCAATAATAGAAAATTTGCCTGATAAAAAAATAATTTTTGTAGGAAATGCTGCTGAAATCCATAGAGAAAAAATTATAGGAGTTTTAGGAAATAATGCAATTTTTATAGATAACAATTCACTTTCTTCTGCTAAGCTTGGAATTTGTGCATATACTAAAATTTTAAATAACGAATATGTAACAGCTGATACCCTACTTCCATTATATCTACGAAAATCACAGGCTGAAAGGATGTTAGAGAATGGATAATTTTCAAATTTCCTTTATGACTTTAGAAGATTTAAATAGCATATCTTCTACACTAAATACAGCTTTTGATAGTTTTTGGAATTATAATATTATAAAATCTGAAATTGATAATCCGGGCTCTTTTGTTCTTGTTGCTAAAGAGAATAATCAAATAATTGGTTTTGCTGGAATATGGAAAGCTGTTGATATTATGCATTTAATGGATATTGTGGTTGCTAAAGCTTATAGGAGAAAACACATTGCTAGTCTTTTGCTAGAAGAGATAATAAATTTAAGTTTAAAAAATGACATAAATGAACTAACTCTAGAGGTTAGCCAAAATAATTTACCAGCCATTAATCTTTATACCAAATTCGGTTTTAAAGAATTAGGCATAAGAAAAAACTATTATGGAGTAAATAATAATGCAATTATTATGACTCTTTACATAGATAAAAAATAAGGAGGAACATTTAAGTGAAAAAAACAAATGAACTTGATTACACTCATTTAAGAGAGGTTTGTAATCCTAATATGTTTAAATTTAAAACAACTGAAGAATTAGCAGGAACTAAAGAAGTTGTATATGGTCAAGAAAGAGGAATTAAAGCACTTGAATTTGGTGTTCAAGTAGAAGCTAAAGGATATAATCTTTATGTTGAAGGTCCTTCTGGCGTTGGCAAAACTATATATACAAGGAATTATCTAAGAAAAATTTCTAAAAAGAAAAAAATCCCACATGATTGGTGTTATATCTATAATTTCGATAATCCAAATGAACCAATTGCAGTTTCTTTCCCTGCCGGTCAAGGTAAAGTATTCAAAAAGGCTATGTCTGATTTTGTTAAGGATATAAAATTAGATATAAAAAGGACTTTTAATAATGAAGACTTTGAAAAAGAAAAGAAATTAATAAAACAAGATTATGAAGAAAAAAGAGCTATCCTTCTTGAAAAATTAAACGACCAAACAATTAAACACGGCTTCCAAGTAAAATCTGCTCAAAATGGTATTTATATGATGCCTGTTTTAAACGGTAAAACTCTTGATGAAGAGGAATTTGATAAATTAGATGAAGCTATCAAAAAGGAATTTGAAGATAAATCCAATATTGTTCAAGAACAAATTTTTACTGCTATTAGTGAAATTAAATTAATTGAAAAAGAAGCTGATAGAAAAATTGAAGAATGGCAATCCAATGTTGCTCTTCTTACAATTAACCTTCATATAAATGCCATGAAAGCTAATTATAAGAGAAATAAGAAAATAAATAAATATCTTGATAATATTAAAGCAGACATATTAAAAAATATCTCTTGCTTTGTAAATGATGGAAACCCAGACCCTAAACAACAACAAACCTCTCAAGCAATGGCTCAAAAACCTGAAAAATTTAAACCTTGGTTAAATTACAAAGTCAATCTTTTTGTTGACAACAGTGCTTTAGAAGGCGCTCCTGTTATTATGGACTCTAATTACTCATACCAAAATATTTTTGGAAGACTGGAGTACGAAAATCAATTTGGTGCTTTAAAAACTGACTTCACAATGCTAAAGCCTGGACTTCTACACCAAGCTAATGGCGGATATATAATATTCCAAGCCAAAGATTTAATCGCAAATCCTGCTTGCTATGAAGGTTTAAAGAAAGCATTAAATGTTAAACAATTAAATATAGAAAACACAGTTGACCAACGTACTTCTATGGTTCTTGTTTCTTTGAAACCTGAGCCTATCCCTTTAGATGTAAAAGTTATACTAGTAGGCGATGCAAATGTATATTATACCCTACTTTCTCTTGATGAAGACTTTAGAAAACTTTTCAAAATAAAAGTTGAATTTGAAGAAGATGCACCAAGAAATGAAGAAAATATAATGATGCTTGCTGAATTTATTAGTGGTTTCTGCAAACGTGAAGAAATTCTTGAATTAGATAAAGAAGCAATGGCAAAAATAGTTGAATTTTCTTCTGGACTTGCTGCCGATAAGAATAAGATATCTACCAGATTTAATGAAATGAGCCAAATAGTTGCTGAAGCATCAACTTGGGCAAAACTTGCCAGAAAGAAAATTATAACAAAGGAATTTATACAAAAGGCTTTAGATGAGCGTATTGAAAGAATTAAGAAATACGATTCTAAATATATGGAAATGATTAAAGAAAACACACTATTAATCTCAACTGAAGGAAATGAAGTTGGACAAATAAATGGTTTAACTGTTATGACAATTGGTGATTATTCTTTTGGTAAACCTTCCAAAATAACTGTTAACACATATTTAGGTAAGAGTGGAATTATAGACATTGAACGTGAAATAGAACAATCTGGTTCCTCTCATTCAAAGGGAGTATTAATATTAGAAGGATATCTAGGCCAAACCTTTGCACAAGAATTCCCACTTTCAGTAAACGCAAGTATTTGTTTTGAACAGCTATATGGCGGAGTTGATGGAGATAGTGCTTCAAGTACAGAGCTATATGCCCTACTTTCTAGCTTATCGGGAATTCCAATTAATCAATCAATTGCAGTTACTGGTTCAGTTAACCAAAAAGGAGAAATTCAACCAATAGGCGGAATAAATGAAAAAATAGAAGGATTTTATCAAATTTGCAAAATGCGCGGATTTAATAAAAAACATGGAGTAATAATGCCAGTACAAAATGTAAGAAACCTACATTTATCTGATGACATAATAGAAGATGTAAAACAAGGAAACTTCCACATATACGCAATTAATACAATAGACGAAGGAATAGAAATATTAACTGGCGTACCAGCTGGCAAGAAAAACAAAGACGGCAAATTCCCTGCTGGAAGTATAAATTATTTGGTATATGAAAAATTAAAGAAATATGCTGATATAAGTAGTGCTAGAGAGAAATAACGAAAAATCCCCAGAGAAAAATATCTCTGGGGATTTCGTAAAATTACACATTCCTTTTACTATTATACTTTTTTTAATTCCTCAAATCTCTTTACTTTTTGTGTTGTTGTTTTTATTAATGGCTCTGTTGTTATTACTATATCTTTTATGTGCTTGTAAATTGGTAAGCCTTGATTAATTTTCTTTATTTCTTCCCAAATCATGGCTTTGTATTCTTCTTGTGTTTTTTCTCCTAGCATCTCTTTTGCTATTGTTTCATCATATACTATTTTTGCACAAAGCATTGTATCTGTTGTACTTTGTTCTCTTGAATATACCATTGATTCTGATATGTATGGAACTTTGTTTATTATAAATTCAATTTCTTGAGGATATACATTTTTTCCATTTTTTAATACTATTATGTCTTTTTTTCTACCTGTTACATATACAAAATTCTCTTTATCTATGTAGCCATAATCTCCTGTTCTAAACCATCCGTCTTGTAATACGGCTCTTGTTTCTTCTTCATTATTGTAATATCCTAGCATTATGTTTGGACCTTTTGCCAGAATTTCACCTATTCCTTCTTCATTTGGGTTGTCTATTTTTACTTCGATATTATCAAGTGGATATCCAACTGAACCAGGTCTTGTTCTTGTTTCACTTTCTGCTGTTATTACTGGTGATGTTTCTGTTAGCCCATATCCTTGAATTAATTTTATTCCAAAATTATTTAAACCTATTATTGTTTCTTTATTCATTGGTGCTCCACCATATAAAACAACTCTTAATTTTCCTCCAAAGCTTTCTAATACTTGATTAAATAGTTTTCTTCTTATATCTATATTAACTTTTAATAAAGCATTTGATACTTTAGTTGCTGTTCCTATTAATTTGTCTTTTCCTTGGTCATTTATTGTTTTTACAATTTTCTTATACATTGTTTCTAGAACTAATGGTACAGCTACAAATATTGACACTTCATATTCTTTTAGATTTTTTTGTATGTGTTTTAAGCCATCACAGAAAGCCACTGTAACACCACTATAGAATCCATATAAGAATGTTATGCTACATTCGAATGTATGATGTATTGGTAAGAATGATAGCATTGTATCTGTTGGTAACATTTTAAAGTGATTTGGATAATTGCAAAAATTGCTACATACATTGTTTTGTGATAACATTACTGCTTTTGGAGCATTTGTTGTTCCTGAAGTAAATAGCATTATTGACATTTTATCTTTGTCAATTTCTATTTCTTCATATTGTCTATCCCCTTCTTCTCTTAGCTTTCTTCCTTTTTCTAAAATAGTACTAAAATTTTGTACTTGTTCTTCTTCTGTATCATCCATACAAATCAAAAATTTCACACTATTGTCTGACTTTGTTCTTATGCTTTGCATTACCTCCATATATTTTTTATCAAATATAACAACCTCTGCTTCGCTTCTTCTTACTAAAGTCTCAATTTCATTGTTTGGTAATGCTTTATCTAGTGGAACTATTACCATGTCTCCACAAGTTACAGCTAAGTAACTTACGCACCATTCATATCTATTGCCGCCTATTAATACTACATTCTTTCCTCTTAATCCTAAATTTAGTAAAGCTGTACTAAATGCCTTTATGTCACTTACTGTTTGACCATATGTTTTTTCTATGTATTCTGGCTCTTTCGCTGTATAGTCCTTCTTGTATTTATACGCTACGTTGCTTCCATATAGAGTATTAGAATTCTCTACTAATTCTCTGTAGTTGTTTACTATTTTATTTGCATTTTCTTCTTTCTTCATATTATTACACCTCTTTCATATTTGTTTATTTTATATCAATTTTTACTTTTTTTCAATAGAAGCAAAAAAATATAGCATATATTTTAAAAAATATGCTATATTTTATATTTTATATTTTATCTGAAAAATTCTTCGAATTCTTCTGCTGATATTACTTCCTTTTCCATCAATCTTTGAGCAACTTGATGTAATTTATCCATATTATTCAATAATATTGTTTGAGCTCTTTCATAAGCAGTATCTATCAATGCTCTTATTTCTTCTCCTACTACATCGCCTATATCTTCTCCAAATATTTGTAGTTCATATGGTTCGTTTGTTTTTAGCGATACTGGACCTAATTTGTCACTCATTCCATATATTGTTATCATATCTTTTGCTATTCCTGTTGCTACTTCTAGGTCGTTGCTTGCTCCTGTTGATATGTCATTTAATGATACTTTTTCTGCCGCTCTTCCTCCAAGTAATGCTACAAGTTTTTCTTCCATTTCCGTTTTTGATATATAGTATTTATCTTCATTGGTTTTATACATTGTGTATCCGCCTGCTAGTCCTCTTGGTATTATTGATATTTCTTTTACATCTGTTTGTGTTCCTAAATATTTACTTACTATTGCATGCCCTGCCTCATGGTATGCTGTTAATTTTTTATCTTTGTCTGACATTACTCTGCTTTGTTTTTCTATTCCTACTGTAACCTTCTTTACAGCTTCCTCTAAATCGTCCTTTGTTATTTCATCATGTTTGTGTCTTGTTGCAATTATTGCTGCTTCATTTAATACATTTGCAAGTTCTGCTCCTGTAAATCCTGCTGTATCTCCTGCTATTTCTGTCATATTAATATCTAGTGCAAATTTCTTGTTTGCTGCATGTATTTTTAGAATTTCTTCTCTTCCTTTTAAGTCTGGTGGTGCTATTGTTATTTGTCTGTCAAATCTTCCTGGTCTTAATAGTGCCTTATCCAACATTTCTGGCCTGTTTGTTGCTGCTAGCACTATTACTGTTTCGTCTGATTCAAATCCATCCATTTCAACTAGTAATTGGTTTAATGTTTGGTTATTTTCAGTTTCAGCTCCTCCTGAACTTGCTCTTCTTGCTCCTATTGCATCTATTTCATCTATGAATACTATACATGGTGATATTTTTTTAGCTTTTTCGAATAATTTTCTTACTCTTGAAGCTCCAAGTCCAGCAAACATTTCTATGAATTCTGAACCACTCATTGATATAAATGGTACTCCTGCTTCTCCTGCTATTGCTTTTGCTATTAAGGTTTTTCCTGTTCCTGGTTTTCCATATAATAGTATTCCTCTTGGAATTTTTGCTCCCATCTCTTTATATCTTTTTGGATTTTTTAAGAAATCGACTATTTCTATCATTTCATTTTTTTCTTCATCTAAACCTGCAACATCATCGAAAGTTACATCTGTCTTATTCTCATCTACTCCATAAACTTTTCCTTTTTCACCAAGTCCTTGCATTTTAAACAACATTATGAATAGTGCTAGTATTAGAAGTGTTGGTAGTAAAGACATAAAAGTGCTAAATACTATTTTCAATGGACTTTGTGGATTTTGAATAAGTTCTATTTCATTTCCTTCTTCCACTTTTCCTTGCACTAATTCTATAAAAGCTTGTATGCTTGGCACTATTGCTGATTTTTCTTCTTCTTCATCTTTTATCTTAATTTTTATATTTTGACTTCCTGTTGTCATTTCTATTTTTTCAATAGTACCCTCATCCATCATTTTTATTAGCTCTGTATATGCAATATCTTTTTCTTCTTCCTCTGCGTTTGCATTATTTGCATTTACATACCATATTATTCCCACTGATACTAGAGCTATAATTAATATTACTGCTAACAAAATATATTGTTTTATTTTACGGTTTTTATTTTCTTTCTCGTTATTTTTATTCTCTTTCATGTCTTCCTCCCTTTTTTATGCTTCTGAGCCTTCTGGTTGCTCTCCACCATCTTTTTCTTC
The DNA here is from genome assembly GCA_964468015.1 of uncultured Clostridium sp. Lineage (GTDB taxonomy): Bacteria > Bacillota > Clostridia > TANB77 > CAG-508 > UMGS1864. Next base: position 12,301 of record CAYXUA010000003.1, read on the forward strand.
TTTCTCCTCTTTGTCCTTTTTCTTTTCTTTCTTCTCTTTTTCAGCTTCTTTCTCTTCCTCTAGTTCTCTTTTCACAATCTTTTGTACTTTCTCTATTTTTCCTATCTCAACTTGTTGTTTCATTAATTCTGAACGAATCATTAAAACTGCAGTTATGATATATATATATGGTATTGTTGTGTACATTATTGAAAAATATTCTATATTAAATCCTGTTATCAATTTTATTGGTACATATATAGCATTTAATAGAACTGATAATGTTATAGCATATACAGACATGTTGTAAGCTTGATTAATTTTTAAGTTTACTCTTACTATTTTAGCTGTTAAATACCCTAGTATTGCTATTAATAAAGTTTCCATGAAGGTTGATAGTAAATATATTGCAAACATATATATTACAATACTTATAAAGAATGCTACATAAATAGTACCCATATTTGTATTATTTAATGTATCTTCTATACTTTGTTTTGTTATTTCACCTAGACTATTTGTATTTAATTCTTCATATGAATAAGTAGCTTGACCAGATAATCCATCTAATTGTAGTACCATTTTATCTCTTAAAAACATTACACCATTTTCGTACTTACTCATTTCTGCTATATATTCATTTGCTTTTGAATCATCACCTGATATTTCAGTATCTACAATTACAGATAATTGCATATTTTTATCTTCTCTTACTACACTTACTACTTCATCTGCAACTAATGTATTGTTGCTAAATGTAAAATTGGGGAAATCTGTTTTAAATGTATCTACAAAAAATCCTGCCATTGAACCAAATTTATATACTGCTCCTAAAGTTATTATTACTGATAATAACAATATTAATTTCATGAAATATTTTACTGCAACTATAGTTTTCTCTTGCGCAAATTCTTGGTATTTTTCTATGTTAAATACTGCCCTTTTTAGTCTTTGAAAAAAGTTTATTTTTTTATCCATTATACATACTCCCTTCTAACTCCGCTATCCACATATAGTGGATTTATATCTAGGTCTATTGTATCATTTATTTTTATGTTTTGACTATCTGTAATATCTATTGCTATATGATACATTCCAATTTTCCCTATAACTTTGTATTTTTTATTCGCTATTGTTACTTTTAGCTTTTTATCTTTGAAAAAATCTTTTACATCATTGTATAGGTACCTCATTTTATCTATTAACCTATATACATCTGGGTAGTTTCTAACATTGTAGCCATCAAAATATCCTACTGGTATTATTGCAACTGTAGTTTCTTTTTTGGTTTTGAAGGTGTTTGAATAACCAACATTGTGTCCCTTAGGCAATTTTTTTATTTCAGAAATTGTAGTTCTTAGCTTTCCTATTTTCTTTAAGCCAATTTCATTATTCACTAGTATTCTTCCCAAAAATGCTGACCCAATTCTTACTGCATTTAAGTGCATTGATGGATATCTTAGAAATGCTGAAGAGTTGCAAATATGCAACATTCCTGTTTCGATTTTGTGGTTTTGTAAAGTTGATGTTACCGTTATAAATCTATCGAATTGTGTTTTAGTCCATTTCTCATTCTTTGAATATGATTGTGAAAAATGAGAATATGTGCCTTCTATTTTTATGTTCGTTGTATTTTTTAATGCTTCTATTATCTTATCTGTATCTGTATCTGTATACATGAATCCATATCTTCCGAAACCTGTATCTATTTTTAAATGTGCCCTTATTGTTATATTAAATTTCCTTGCTAATTCATCAGCTAGCTTTAGAGCCTCTTCAGAACCTATTGTAAGTATTGCATTATTTTCTATTAGTAGCTTTGCATCTTCTTCTACACAAGTTGAAGATAACATTAATATATCTTCTTGTATCCCTGCTTCTCTTAATTTCACTACATCCTCTACTGTTGCAACCGCTAGTAGGTCTACTCCTTGGTCTATAAGAAACTTTGAATATTCTATTAATCCTAGTCCATATCCATTTCCTTTAACTACCGCAATTACTTTTGTTTCACTTTTTTTGGCTTGTTCTTTTATTTTGTTTATATTGTGTTTCAAATCATCTTTATTTATTATTAGTGCTTTCAATAGTACACCTCTTATTTCAATATTTTAGCTTTTAAGCCTCTTAAGGTTCTAAATGTTTTTTCTGAGAATTTATATAGTTTGTACCATAATGGCTTGAACGCTATGTAAACTTCTCCTATAAATTCTGTGAATTCTGCTCCAAAACCTTTTTTAAATCTGTAAAGTCCATATTGTGGGTGGTTTTCATCAACTACTCCTGATACTCCTCTAAAATCGTACATATCATTTCCATTTGCTATTGCTTCCTTTATCATTGTCCACTGTAATAGATAGTTTGGCATTAGATTTCTATGTTCGTTACTACTTGCCCCATATAGATACCAAGTTTTGTTACCGTACATTATTGGTATAATTCCTGCTATTGGTTTATCTTCATGATATGCCATAAGTAATTTCATATGATTTGGTACTAGCTCATCATACATTTTTTCAAAGTATGATAATGAACGGATTATAAAACCATCTCTTTGTCCTGTTGTTATCATTATATTATGGAAATCCTTTAGATCTTCTCTGGTTCCTTCCTTTATAACTACACCTTTTTTAGTTGCTAGGCGTATGTTATATCTTGTTTTTTGGTGAAATCCAGCTAGTACTTCTTCCTCTGTTTTTCCTTTTAAATCTAGCCTAAATACATATCTTGGCTGAATTTCTTCTCTAAAGTTTTTGGCATCATCTTTTATAGAATATCCTAATTCCGTTATTACTTTTCTAAATTCTTCATCATCACTTTTTATATCTGGTTCTATTTTAAATACAAATGCTTTGTATTTCTTTGCTATTTCTCTTGCTCCGTCTGTTAATTGTTGTAACACAACTTTATCATGTACATCACAAACAGGACCTCTTGAGGAATACATAAGATGTCCAAAAATTGGTATCTTTCTAATTAATATACTAATTGAACCTATTATATTACCATTTTCATCCTCTGCAAGAACAATTTCGTTCTTCCAATTTTCCTTTACTTTAGCCCACTCTAATGACTGTTGAAAATTACATCTGTCATGTTTTTCCAAAAATTCTGTATAGGCTTGTTTATCTTTTTCTTCTAAAATTCTCATTCTCTTCCTCCGTATTATTATATGCTTATTTCCATATTTTACACTAATTTGTAAGATATTACAATAGTTTTATTGGAATTAGTGTATGGAAAAAGGATGTATATTATAGCCGCTCGAATGAATAAAGTATAAATAAAAATAAAATGTGATGGCTCCAAGCTTACGGGTATTCCCCCGCCTCAAAGGGCTGTCGCTCATCACATTTTATTTTTATTTATACTTTATTCATTCGAGCTACTCTACTGGTTGTGATATGATATTTTACATTATATATTATCCGTTCTCAATGCTTCTATTATATTTTCCTTTCTCATCTTCCTGCTTGAGTATATCATTGTTATAAATACTACTGCATATACCGCTATTATTGATACTATTATGCTAAACCATGGTAGTCTGAATATGAATTCTATTCCATTTCCAAAACCTTGATTTATTAGGTAACAAATTAATACTCCTAGTGGTATCCCAAACAGTAGGGCTTTGCTTCCATAGAATATGCATTCTAGATTTAGCATCCTATTAAATTGTTTATCTGTCATTCCTATTGACTTAAGGTTTGCAAATTCTCTTCTTCTTAAATTTATATTTGTTGATATTGTGTTAAATATGTTTGATATTCCTATTGCTGATATTAAGGCTATAAATCCGTATAAGAATATTTCTATTACTGTTTTTAAATTCTTTTGTATTAGTATATCTTCTGATACATTGTTTATATTCATTTCTACACTATTACATTCTGATTGTATTTCCTTTAGTTGATTATTAACATTTGATATATTGTTTGCATCTATATATATTCGTATACTTTGTAAATAATTTATGTTTTCAAATACTTTTAGTTCTTCAAAATATTTTTCACTTACTATTGCATAGAAACCTAAATTATAATTCTGTTCTAAGCCCATTGGTGCCTTTTCGGTTAATTTAGCTATTTTCATTGTAGTAGTTTTTTCTATTACATTTTCCTCACCATTTGAATATTCAATTAAATTTAACTCATCGCCTTCTTTATACTTTACTATATTAGCTTCTATTCCTCGTGTTGTTAGCCAGTTTACTTTATTTATTATAATTGCCTCATTATCTTCTAGATTACTTACTCCAATTTCTTTTGCATATCTATTAAATTCTTCTTCATTCAAAACTACTGGGAATACATACATTTTATAAGTATTTTTATCTTCATTATAGTAGTATTCTCTATCATATTCATCTTCATCTATTACCTTTTTGACATTTTTATCTAATTTATCTGCTGGAATTTCAGTCATCATATAAAGTGATTGTACTGAAGATATTCGGTCTGCATCATATATTGACATTGTTTGATTATATATTTGGTTTAATTCTTCTTCTGCTTTTTGATTTCTTCCGTATAGGGATACAGAAAAATCATAATCTACAGTGGTATACATTGAATCAAATCCTGTATACATATAACCTACAAAGCCACTTATTGATACGTATAACACTATACTTACTACTAGTGAAATTACTGTAGTTCTATATCTTTTCTTGGCTCTTTTTAGATTTTTTAGAGCTATTGTTCCTTCCATTCCAAAAAGTTTGTATATGAATTTAGGCGTTTTTAACTTTTTAGCCTTTGTTTTCACATCATCGGCTTGCCTTATTGCATCTATTGGGGTTATCTTACTTGCTCGCCTTGCTGGTAATACTACAGACATGTATATTGTAAATGCTATTAATACAACTGCTATTATTATTGCAGGCCATGACACTACTAATTGTAAATCCCATGAATATGAATCAAAAACTGGTTTTAATAGCTCATTTACTATTTCCAGAGTAATTCCTATTCCACCAATTCCACATAGTATACCTATCGGAATTCCTATTGCTCCTAGTATTGCGCCTTCATATATTACAGATTTCCTTATTTGTTTTCGTGTTGCTCCAACTGATGATAACATTCCAAATTGTTTTTTTCTTTCAGATACAGATATAGCAAAACTATTATATATAACCATTATTGAGCCGCCCATGATTACTGCTATTAAAACTCCACATACACTATACAACATCTCATTAAAGCCAGAAGTATCATTTACCCCCATATATGCTAACAGACCTGTATTATAGGCTATGTTGTATACTTTTTCCCCATCTGATTGAACATTTATAACAGCTCCTATATAATCTCCTAATTCCTCGGTCACTTTATATATTTCTTTTGGATTTTTAGTAATAACACCTACATTTAAGTTCGCATCATCTGTTAATGTACTTCTATCCATAATAGTTATACCAGCAGTATAGAAATCTTCTGAAGATTCGAAATATGGTCTACTTATTATTCCTGTTATTGTATATGTTTTTGTTCCTGTTTTTACAAATTCCAAATTATCTGTAATATTTGTTGCTTTAGCCATATCAATTTCTTCGTTTTCTTCTAAATATCCCACATTTAAGGTTATTTTATCTCCTATACTTGGTTCATTATCTTTACCATCGAAAAAGCTTTGACTCAGTGCTATTTCATCACTATTTGTCGGCATTTCTCCTTTTATTATTTTTTCCCCAAGCTTTTCTATAGCATCCTCATCATATTGCTCAATTCTAAGATATTCCTCATTTGAATATTCGTTTTGTGCCATGTATAAGGTTGAAGTTGCAAATGTATCTTTAAATTGATTATTAGTTTCTATGTATTTTAAATCTGAATATGATACCTCTTTAAAAATAGCCTCCCATGAACCGCTTGCATCTTTTTCATATCCTATCAAAAAATTCTGGAAACTTACTGCTAATGTTGTTACTGCACTTATCATAGCTCCTGATAATATTATACCTATTATTGTAACCAATGTTCTTTTCTTATTAAGCTTTAGATAATTCCAAGTAATCTTATTTAATATGTTCATTTACATCACCCCCTATTTAGTTCTTTCATCTTTAGCAATTTTTCCGTCCTCTATTGTTATAATTCTATCTGCTTCCAGAGCTATTTGAGAGTCATGTGTTATCATAATTAAAGTTTGATTATATTTTTTATTTGAAAACTTAAGAAGTTCTACTATCTCCTTTGAATTCTTACTATCCAAATTTCCTGTTGGTTCATCTGCTAAAATTATACTTGGATTATTTATTAAACTCCTTCCTATTGATACTCTTTGTTGCTGTCCTCCTGATAATTGATTTGGCAAATGTGTTATTCTATTTTCTAGTCCTAAAGTTTTTACAATCTCATTTAATTTATCTTTTTCTATTTTCTTTCCATCCAATAATAATGGTAATGTTATGTTTTCTTCTACATTTAGTATAGGAATTAGATTATAAAATTGATATATTAAGCCTATCTGTCTTCTTCTAAATATCGCCAAGTTGTTATTATCTAGCTCATATATATCTGTTCCATCTATATACACTTTTCCTGAACTTGGTCTATCAACCCCTCCTAAAATATGTAATAAAGTAGATTTTCCGTGAACCAGAAGGACCAATTATAGCTACAAATTCGCCCTTTTCAACGCTAAAACTTATTCCGTCTAAAGCATTAACCTGTGTTTCTCCTTTACCATAAGTTTTTATTAGATTTTCAACCTTTAAAATTTCCATATATATTACCTCCATTAGATATTGTGATAATTATATTAATTTTATGTGACAGAAAAGTGACATTAAGAGAATCTTAATAAATTAGCATAAAAATAGGAGCTCTTGCTCCCATTTTTTATGCTATATATCTCCTCCATATTCAATATACACCCAACCATTTGAACCAGATGTGGCAGCCCTAGTAACCTTATTCGAACCCGATTCCCAATCGGTACAGGTACATATATCGCCTACGCCACCAGCTCCACCATTAGCATACTGTCCATAGGAAGCTAGTGCACCTCCGCCGTCCGCCTCCTCCAGCTCCTGCTACGGTTACTTTTATTTTAGCAACTCCAGCTGGTACTGTCCATGTATATGTTCCTGGTGTTGTATATGTTTTCTTGGCATATTCTATATTTACAACTACATTAATACTAGCACTAGCTGATAAGCCGTTCGCTTTAGTTGCTGTACATGTTATTGTATGTGTTCCTGAACTCAATGTACTCGTATTAGATATCGTCGTACTTCCTTCTTTATATGTTGTACTGCTTATTGCCGCATTTCCATTTGCACTTACTGTAAAGTAATTACTTATTGCATTACTATTTCCTTGTATTATTGTTACACTACTTTGTTTTGCTGTTACTATTGGTTTATTTATATCTATATACAATCTCTGTGCACTTGACCATGCTCCTTTATTTTCTGCATTATCTACTGCTCTAAAATATACATAGTATCCTGCATAATTTGTATTAAATGTTTTACTTGTCACACTTGCTGTACTTCCTACATTTCCTGTTGGTGCTGTACTACTTGTTGGTGCTGTACTACTACTGCTTAAGTAATATTGATAATATGCAACTCCACTTCCTTCATCTGTTGACTCTGTACTTACACTTATTGTTCTACTTGTTGCATATTCTGTACTTCCTCCTGTTATTGTTGGTTCTGTTGGTTCTGTTTTATCTATATTTGTTATCTCTAATGTTGCACTTGTTAATTCTCCTACTTCACTTGTTATTCTTGCTCTTATTGTACAATTTTCTTTTATTGTTACTTGGCTGCTTTCTCCTTCATATGTTTGCCATTTCCCTTCTCCTACTTGTATTTCTTTTATTCCTGCTTCACTTCCACTTGTCCACACTACTGTTACTATTACATCTTTATTTGTTGCTTCACTTGCGTTTGCGCTTAGTCCTATTGTTCCTTCTAAGATGTTACTTATGGTTATTTCTTTACTTTCTGTCTTTCCTTTATTGTTTTCTACTGTGAATATATATGTTCCATTTGAGCTTATCTCATATGTTTCACTTATTTCCTTTTCTCCACTGTTGTATGTTTTTGTCTCTCTTTCTGGATTTGTATAACTCTTTATTCCACTATCTGCTTTTGCTGTTATTGTTACTGTCACTTTATTTGTTAGTACTTCTACATCTTTTGTTGCACTTATTGCTAGTTCTGTTTTTGCTAATTCTCCTTTGCCTATGTATATTACTTCCCAGCCTCCTTCTTCTTTTTCCTTTATTTCATATATGTAATCTCCTTCTGTTTTTACTTGTCCTGTATCTCTATTTGAATTTTCTTCGCTTGTTATATCTTTTTCTATTAGCTTGTCTATTATCTTATCTAATGTTATTTTTCTTTCTCCCTCTGCCATTAATTCTATTATTGATAACTCTATCTTTTCTTTATATGTTGCTATATTACTTTTCTCTACTGTACTTATTGTACTATCTATTATTCCACTATCTCCCATTAGCATATTTACTACAACTCCTGTCAATATTAACAGTAATATTATAGTTATTACTAATGATACTAGCGTTATTCCGTTTACTTTTATACATCTTCTCTACACTCCTTCTTTTGAATTCTCTTACTTCTATTCCACCATATCTAACCCTCAAACGCCTTTTATTCAAAGTTTTGTCACTTTCTTATCTAATCCTCACACTAGCCGTCGGAAGAGAGTCATATATTAAAATTTATGTAATGACGAATGTGCCCTGGAATGTTCGTACAAACTCTTAATCTAATTTAATGAGGGGGCGAAGGCTTCGGAGAGGCTCGTTAAATTAGATTTAGAGTTTGTCGAACATGGAAGAAGCCGAGGAATGGAATAAATTTTAATATATTTCGATTTTCTTCTGGCGGCAACCCTCCTCAAACTCCAAAAAGCACAAAAATAAAGCACATAAACCCAGTGCTCCGCACTAAGTCTACATGCTTTCCCTTATATATTCATTCTCATTATTTTCTCTAATAGATTAACTGTGTGTGTGTGTGTGTACAACCGCAAGGCTTTCAAGCTTTACATTCATTTTATTTCTCCTTTTGTTATTTTCTCTATTATATCTTATGTGGTTATATTTGTCTATATCAAATCAAGTAATTTTTTTACTATTCTCGTTTTCATAAGCAAATACACAATAACCGCTCCCAAGGTATTTAATATCACATCATCTATGTCAAAAGCTCCTGTTTTGGTTAGGTATTGAGTTATCTCTACAAGTAAAGTTATTCCTACCATTAATAAAGTAAATTGTCCTGCATTTTTTATTTTATGACTGAATAGCATTGGTATAAAAAATCCAAATGGAGAAAATGCTATTAGATTTCCAAGTATGTTTACTACTATTAACTGCGGTGATATTCCTCCATTTATTAGTCTTTCAAAATAATCTGTTATAGTCCTAAAAGGTACTATATTTGTTGATGTCTCGAAATATTGTTTACTAAATATACTTATTTTTTCCTTCCAAGTATATGCTTGTCTGTACTCATTTCCTAAGAATAATAATGTAAATAGAGCAATTATGTATATTATAAATATCATTATTAACATTTTCTTTTTTATTTCTTGCTTTTGTTGTTTGTCATTACATTTTCTTACTTGTAAAATCATATTTATGAATAGCAATATCATTGGTGTTCCATATATTACTATTTTGGCAGTAGCCGACATGCTGATTGCTGGGTATAAGTCTACTATTAAGCCAAAGGCTACCATTATTACTGATATTATTATTATTATTATTATTTTCTCTAACATTTTCACTATATAACCCCCTTAAACATTTGTATTCTAAATTCTGTTCCTTCTCCTTTTTTGCTTTTTACTTTTATTTCGCCACCTTGTTTTTCTATTATACTTTTAGCTAGAGCTAGCCCTATTCCAAAGCTTTCTTTGCTCGAACCTTTCCCTTTGTAAAATCTATTGAATATATATGGTAGGTCCTCTTCCGAAATTCCTTCCCCTTCATCTTGTATTATTATTTGAGAGTATAATGCATTTTCTGATAGTTCTATTTTTATCTTTCGGTTTTCAGCAGTATGTTCTATACAATTTTTTACTATATTGATTATGGCTTCTTTGGTCCAATTGTAATCTCCCTGCATTGTTGCTTCTTCTTTGGATATTATTTCTAGTTTTTGATTTTTAAGTTCTATTGGTATTGCCATGCTCTGTTTTACTTCGTTGGCTAATTGTTTTAAGTTTATTGGTTCATAATTGAATTCTACCATTCCTGATTCCAGTCTTGATAGTTTTAGTAATACCGTTACTAGCCAATTTATTGAGTTTAGTTGCTTTGTTATTTCATATAAATAATTTCTTTTTGTGTTTTCATCTAGCTCTTGTTCTTTTAGGATGTCTAACATTACATTTATTGAAGTCAATGGTGTTCTTATTTGATGTGATATATCTGATAAGGCCGTTGTTATTTCTTTTTTGTCCTTTTTCATTATTGAAGCTTGTTGCTTAAGCATTATTGTTATTTTTGCTATTTGATTTTGTAGCTCACTTAATTCTCCTTCTGTATTTTCTTCTACTTTCAGTGAATAAATATCATTTTGTAAATCTTTTAAATATTGCACTATATCTTTTATTTTTCTTTCTCTTAAATACATCAAATAATCCCATAATTATCTCCTTTCATTTTAATAAAGAAAAAGCATATTT
>CAYXUA010000004.1:0-22696 GCA_964468015.1 uncultured Clostridium sp.
TTCTTATTGCTTTCTAATATTTTTATGCTTATCCATCTTGCTAGTTTATTGTTTTTGCTTTGTTTTTCTACTTCTTTTTGAAGTTTTTCTATGGCATTTTCCACATTTTTTTCATATTTTGTGGATTTTGCTTCTGGTTTTATTTGTTTTTTGCATATTTGTTCTATCGTATTTATTAGATTGTTTAAACTTTTCTTTCTTCTTGCTATTACTCCTACTACTGGTACTCCTAGCTTTTCTTCTAACAGTTCTAAATTTATATTTATGCCTTTTTTACTTGCTTCATCTAGCAAGTTTATACATACTACTACTTGATTTGTTATTTCTAATATTTGCTCCACTAAGTTTAAGTTTCTCTCTAAGCATGTTCCGTCTGCCACAACTACTACGCAATCGTTTTCTTCAAAGCATATATAGTCTCTTGCTATTTCTTCTTCTTCTGAATTTGACATTATTGAATATGTACCGGGTAAATCTACTATTTCATATAGATTTTCATTGTATTCATATTCTCCAGTTGTGTTTGCAACAGTTTTTCCTGCCCAATTTCCTGTGTGTTGGTGCATTCCCGTGAGTGCATTGAACACTGTACTTTTCCCTACATTTGGATTTCCTGCTAAACATATTTTGTATTTTGTTTTAGCTTGGGTCATTTTTATATCACCTCAAAATATTAGATATTATAATATATGACAATATTGCTTTTTTGTGTTATACTATTTTTATGAAGATTTAGGAGATGATATTATGAAATATGAATTATCATACCAAGGAGGAATGCAAGCATTAAAGAAAGGTAAGCTTAGTTTAGCTGAAAGTATTTTTAAGGATTTAATTGATAAGAATAATAATGATTTAAATTCTAGATTTGGACTTGCTAGAGTTTATTTAGAGCTAAAATCGCCATACAAGGCTCGCGCTGTTTTTAGTCAGATTGTTGAAAATACTTCTAATAGAATTAATGCTAATCTTGAACTTAGCAAGGATTATATTGACAATTCAGATTGGAATAAAGCTGGAGATATGGTAGAAAATGCTATTAGTTTACTGGCTCCTAATATTAGAGCAAGAAATTATTTAAAACGTCTTTATTATCATACTGGTGAATTTGATAAAAGAGAACAACTTCTAAAAGAAGACGATTTGATTAATGATTTAGAGTTTCGCTCTAATTTTGTTATAGGTAATTTTAGTTCTGATGGATATACTAAAGAGGAAGCGTTGGAATATTTAAATGATTTTGCAAAGCCACATCTTCCTCATTTGACAAATGATGTTAATTATTATGAGTTTATTCGTAATAATTTTGAGGATTTATCTTTTACTATCCTGCCTAATGGTAAGCCTACTTTTAAGCAGTTGGTTTCAGACGATGTTCCCTACAAGCCAAGCCCCTCAAGGTCAAGGACTGTTTATCCTGAAGAATTAAGTATTGCTAATAGATGTAAGTATCTGTTAGACAAAAAACCTTCTCGCGGATATAAAGGCAAAGATAAATTCGCTGGATATTTAATTTTTGAGTATGAAAATTTAGGGGTTAGCATTTTGGAAAAATTATTCTCCAAGACAAAAGATAACCATATAAAGGAATCTTCTTCTAATGCTACATATGTATTTCCTACTCACATGACACTGGCACTTTCACAATATTCTAAGTCTGACATTATTTCTATGATGAAGACTCAGCATTATATTCAACGTGTAGTTCACACTCCTAATTATTATGAAAATTTAGATAGAAAAATTAAGCAAGTACAAATTGCTTATTTAGAACATAAACAAAATTTGTTATTAAATAAAGCACAATTTAAAAAGATTGATAATTTAGTAGACATGGGGGATTTTGATTATGATGATAAATGAAGAATATGCTAAAAAGCTTCAGGGTTTGTATAAAGAACATAAAATACTTCTAGATGATTTAAGCATAGATGAATTAAATGCGCTAATTAAGTTGTATACAAGGCAGAATTCAGCCATTGATAAAAGGCTAAATTCTAAAAGATAAGTTTATTTTATTATTTCGATGCTTTTAGCATCTTCACTTCTTATTGCTATTATACTACCTCTTACCTCGTAGGCCTTTGGGTTTCCTGCGGGGCTTTTTAATATTGGTGTTATTGTAGTTCCTTTTATTATCCCCAAATCCATCATTCTTCTTTTTATGCTGTTATTGCAATTTATTTCTTTTATTTTCCCCTCTTTTCCCATTTCTAAGTCGTCTAATGTACACATTTCCACCCTCCTCTTATGCTTGTTTATATATTATATTCAAGTTTTTATCTTCTAGTGTCGATTTATTAATTTATTTGTTGTTTTATATTGCTATTTTTATGTTATTCATATAAAATAGCAATATAAATTTATTTAGAAAGAGGTTTTATTATGGAAAGAAAAAGAGGATTTGAAGTTGCAAAAGGATTTGAAAATAGTGATATTAATCTTCCTATTAGAAAAACAAAATATTCTGCTGGATATGATTTTGAGGCTGCTGAAGATGTAGTTATACCAGCATTTAAACTGGGTGGAAAACCAGTGTTAGTAAAAACAGGAGTTAAGGCATATTTTGGTGAGAATGAGGTCCTTATTTTAGCAAATAGAAGCTCTAATCCTATGAAAAGAGGACTTATCATGGCTAATAGCATAGGTGTTATTGATTCTGATTACTACGGAAATCCAGATAATGACGGTCATATTATGTTCGCTTTTTATAATGTAGGTGATAAAGATATTACTATTTCTAAGGGTGATACAATTGGCCAAGGTATTTTTTATAAATTTTTATTAACAGATGACGATAGCGCTTCTGGTGAACGCGTAGGCGGTTTTGGTTCTACTAGCAGATAAAATTTTACATTAATTATGTTAATTTCTCCTTTGACTTCTGCCAAATTTTGTAGTATAATATAAATAGTGTGATGAATAAATAATTTACTATGAAAGGAGCCATATATTATGTTCAATATTGGAGATAAAATAGTTTACCCAATGCATGGTGCAGGAACTATTAAGTCAATCGAAGAAAAGGATATTTTAGGAGAGAAACAATCTTATTACATTTTAGAGATGCCAGGTGAAGTAAAGGTTATGGTACCTACTGCAAAGGCTGAAGATATAGGTGTAAGAAGTATTATAGATAAAGAATCAACAAATAAGGTGTTTAAAGTATTAAGCAATGATAGCACAGAAATGGCTATGAATTGGAACAAGAGATACAGAGATAATATGGAAAAAATGAAAAGTGGAGATATTTGTGAAGTTGCAGACGTTGTTAGAAATTTAAGTTTTAAGCAAAAAGAAAAAGGTTTATCTACTGGCGAAAAGAAAATGTTATTAAATGCTAGACAAATTCTTGTTAGTGAATTAGTTTTAGCTGAACATTCTTCACAAGACGAAGTAGAAAATTTAGTTGATACTACTTTATCAGCATCTTTTACTGAATATCAACATAGTGATAAAACTGAACATAATATTGTCAAAAAGTTCATACCTTTTGATGGTCCAGTAAGTTAATTTAATTATAAATAAAAAATCCATTAGTTTTTGCTAATGGATTTTTATTTTGTTATTATAATTTTATTATTCCTATTAAATCATACTCTTTTACAGCTGTTACAACACCTTTTACAAATTGCCCTATTTCCACATTATCTGTATTTTTTAGATATATCAATCCGTCCATGTCTGGGACATCCATTTTTGTTCTTCCTATTATGTATTTGTCTGTTATTTTTTCTACTAATACATCATATTCTTTTCCTATACATTCCTTTAATTTTTCCTCTGATTTGTCTCTTTGTAATTTCATTATTTTGTTCCATCTATCATGTTTTACTTTCTTAGAAATATGTCCTTTTAGTTTTTCTGCTGGTGTTCCATCTTCTTTTGAGTATTCAAATACTCCAAGTTTGTTGAATTTTGCTTTCTCTACGAATTCATATAGTTTTTGGAAATCTTCTTCTGTTTCCCCTGGAAAACCTACTATTAATGAAGTTCTTAGTATTGCATCTGGTATTTGTGTTTTTATTTTTTGTATTAGTTTTTCTATTTGCTCTCCTGTGCTTTTTCTGTTCATTGTTTTTAGAATTTTGTCTGATATATGTTGTATTGGAATGTCAAAATAATTACATATTTTTTCATTGTTTTTTACAGTTTGAATTAATTCATCTGTAATACTTTCTGGATATGCATATAGAAATCTTATCCACTTGAAATTTTCGAATTCACATAGTTTTTCTAGCAATTCTGCTAATTTTGATTCTCCATATATATCTATTCCATATTTTGTAGTATCCTGAGCTATTACTATTATTTCTTTTATTCCTTTATTGTTTAATTGCTCTGCTTCTTGCAAAATTTCTTCCATTTTTCTACTTTGATATGGACCTCTTATATATGGAATAGCACAGTAAGTACATCTATTACTGCATCCTTCTGCTATTTTTAGATATGCGGTATCATCTCCTGTTGTTATGTGTCTATCTAGATATTCTAGCTCACATGATTTTAGCTCTAGCTTTGTTAATTCTTCTATTTTTTGTGCAAATCTGTCATATTCATTTATAGCTATAAACAAATCTACTTCTGGTAGGCTTTCTTCTAAGTCTTTTTTGTATCTTTCTACTAGACAACCTGTTACAACTAGATATTTGCAGGCTCCAATTTCTTTATATTGTGCCATTTCTAGTATTGTATCTATTGCTTCTTGTTTCGCAGTTTCTATAAAGCCACATGTGTTTATTACTATTATTTCCGCTTCTTTTGGGTCATTTACTATTTCTATTTTTCCTTTTTCTAATAATCCTATCATCATTTCTGTATCTACTAGGTTTTTTGAACATCCCAGCGATATAAAGCCTATTTTCATATTTATCACCTTTCTATCTTTGAATTTATATTATATCATATTTGCTTACATTTTTAAAGAGCAGATGGGGTTTCTGCTCTTTTTGGGTTTTATAAGAGTATTTTTACATTTTCTAGGATAATCGCTGGAACTGTTTTTAATCCTATGTCCCGTGCATAGACCATTTGGGTAAAGCCGTCAAATAGATAATTGTTGTTATTTACTACGATTGGCTTTTGGAAGCAACCATATTTTTCATAGAATTCTTTAATATTATTGTATTTTTCGCCTTTGTATTGCTCTTTAAATATCCATTCTACAATAATGCTAGACAATTCTATATTAGTTATCCATTCTGCTGGCAATTCGTATTTATGGCTTAATCTCATTTGATATCTATGGCTTGATACAAAACGTTTCAGTTTATTCTGCCCTCTGACATCTAGCGCCATATACTCCCTATATTGTGCACAAGTCATATTCCCCTTTTCGCAATTACAGTGCTCGCAGCTTATTTCCATGTTGTCAGGTACTGTTGGTCCTCCAATATCTTTTGGATATTTGTGGTCAAGCGTCACCTTATCTTCCGGGATTTTTCTTCCACAGTAATAGCAAATTTCGCTTCCTTTTAAAGCATAGGTTAAATCGTACATTATTTTTCTAAAAGGTACCCTACCTCTTATTATTAATTCTCCGTTTAACACTTCTGCTAAAAGTTTTTGTTTTTCACCCCGATACTCATATTTTGCAGGTAATTCAATAATCATTGTAATTCCCCTTTCTGAATTTAGATTTATTATACTATATTATATTTATGTAATCGTGTCAAGTAGCATTATAAAAGGAACAGACAATTGTCTGTTCCTTTTAGCAAGAGTTTTCTAGAAATTAATATATTTTCCTTAGGGAGCAATATACTTTCCTACAGCCACTTGCGCTTGGGGATTGTGTTCATAACCAGAACCATCAAATTCAAGCACTTCATAGCCTTCATTTTCCAAATCACATGCCAGCATAGCAACTGTGTCAAAATCGCCATCATATTCGCGAACTTTTGCAAAACCAGCATACCCTACTGCCATGGTATTAGGTTCCAGAAGCAAAACAGCTTCATAAGACCTGGAATCATTCAGATTTTCGTGTTGATATGTAGCTACCAAAGTAGCTTCTTTGATGGCCTTGCGTTTTTCGCGGGTAAAGTCAATCAAAACATCATTCTTTTCCCCACGAATGCGGATGATTTCAGAGCCATCCTTTTGACTTTCATATTGTACAGCAGTGTCAAGCACGACTTCATTCGCCACGCAGCCTGGCTCGGGGCATCCGCCTGCCATACAAGTACCTGATGCTAATGCCATAGTAGCCAAAGCAACTCCTGCAAAAATTTTTTTCGATACGCTGTTGAACAAAGTTGTCATGAGATAAATCTCCCTTCAAAAAAATTTTTTATACACAGGTGTTAGCCTATGTAACCTTATTATATCACTTTTATTCTCTTTTTTCAAATTTTTCCGGCTCTGTATAGCTTGATAATTTTAAAAATTTTTATATTACCACTACTAATATTCTTACACTTGTTGGAATTTACTATAACATAACAAGAGACAGATATTATTCTGTCTCTTGTTGCAGTTTTAGTGTGCAGTTGTTTTTACTGCTATTACTTTAGCCCATGCCGGTACAATATCACCTGGAAATTCTACATAGCCCTCAATTACATAACCTTTGGACTCAAACCATTCTTTTTTAGCTTTTACAAGGTTCGGGCTGCCTTCATATTGAAAGCATTCCCGAAAGGCTTTTACTTTTTCAGTGCCTACAAAAATATGAGCTTCTGTGTTTCTTACATCATCTAATGATGAAATCAAGAAAACACTTTGCAAAGTTCCATTTTCGAGGTTTTCTTGAATCTTGGACATCTCAGCAAATACTTCATCATGGTTTCCCATGATATTAATAAGCTGCATCCCATCAGGCATTGTTTTGTACCGAATTGCGGTTCCTATAGTTGATTTGACCATTTCGGTTTTTTCTATAGTTCCCGCCATTGCTTTGGCTGGTTTAGCAATCAATGGTGCAGTTATTACTACCGCCATGATAGCTAAAATTACTGCTTCTATAATTTTTTTGGCTGTGTTTTTCATGATGTATACCCCCTTCAAAAAAATTATTTATTTAGGTTATAACCTATTTGTTATATTATATCATTTTTGCATATAATTTTCAAATTTTACTTATTTATTATAAATCAAATTATCTATGTTTATTAGGGCTTTTAGTAATTCCTCATATTCTTTTTTGGTTATGTTATTTGTGTTTCCGCTTTCATAGTTTTCTATTTCTTTTTTAACATCTAATAGTTTATATCTTTGTTCTGCTTTTTTGCCTCTGTCTAGCAAATATAGTGGTGTATATGTTACTTTTGTTAGTCTTGTTTCTCCTGTTTTTGGATTTTTGGTTATTTCTATGTCTAGTATCATTTCTATGTTTGAGTTTGTGTATTCACTTGCTGATATATAATTTCCGGTTGAATATGCTATAAATACATTTTTGCCTTGATTGTTTTGTCTTATCTCCATTGGCTGTATTGAGGCTGGGTGTGTTCCTAGTATGAAGTCTGCTCCGTTTTCAAATAGAAAACTTGCCAATTCTTTTTGTTCTTCGTTTGTTTTTGATGAGTTTACATCTCCCCAGTGCATTAGTAGAAATGTAAAGTCTGCTCCTTCTGCTTTAGCCTTTTGAATGTCAGCTGCCATTTTTTCTTTGTCTATTAAGCTTAGCGCATATTCATTTCCTTGAAGTTCTGATGTGCTTACATTTGAGCCGTATGTATATGATAGGAACGCTATTTTTATTCCACTTACTTCTTTTATTAGTATTGTATCTTTTTCTTCTTGTGTTTTGTAAGTTCCTACATTGCTTATTCCTCTGCTTTGTAGCTTGTCTATGGTTGAGTTTATACCATTTATTCCGTAGTCTAAACTATGATTATTGGCAGTGCTTATTACATCTATTCCTAGATTTTTTATAGAGTCTAATAATTCTATTGGTGAATTGTATTTCCCTCTTCCACTATATGCCTGTCCATCTACGAAGCTTGTTTCTAGGCTTGCAATGGCTAAATCTGCCTCTTCTATGTATGTTTTTGTGTCTGCAAATATACGGTCAAAATTATAAGTTCCATCTTGTTTATTATATGCTGATTCGTATAATTCCGTTTCGCATAATATGTCTCCCATTGATACTATATTTACTACTCTGTCTGGTATGTCTATGTCTTGAGCTTGTATGTTTGAATAGTCTTCTTCTTCAAATAGACTATATAAAATTTGGTCTACTTCTTCTTGTTTTTTGGCTATTTCCTTGTCTCTTTCTATTTGTTTTACACCAAGTACTATTGCAGATATTATTATTACAATTATTGAAATAGCTACTATTACAGTAGCTATTTCTGATGGTGTTTTTATGTCTACTCTTCTTCTTGTTCTTAAGTTTCTTCTGAATCCTGGCATTTGTTTTTTCTCCTTATTACATAAATAATTGTATAAGTACTAGTATTATTGCTCCTGGTATTCCTAGTATTCCTACTAGTATTGCAGACCACCATTCTAGTGGTAAAGCAAAACTAAAGCCTGCGCCTATCCAGTTTATTACATATATTATTAGTCCTCCTATTAATCCATTTAGTATTACTTTGATTATTAGTTTAAATGGTGCTGATAATATTTTTAGTATTATAAAGATTGCTAATAATACTCCTAAGAATGGTAAAATTACTGATAATTCCATGTTTTTCCTCCTTTAATTTATATTGCTAAACATATGCTTTCTTGTTAGCTCTAATAAGTTTAACTTTGTGAACTCTAATATTTGTGTTTTTGATCGGTCTTTTTTTAGATTTTCTTTTAGTAATTCTTTTATTTTTTCTCTTGACTCTTCTTTTTGCATATCTATGTAGTCTATTATTATTATTCCGTCAATGTCTCTTAGTCTTAGTTGCTTGGCTATTTCTTCTGTTGCTTCTTTGTTTACTTTATATATCGTTTGTTCTTGGTTCATTTTACCTGTGTACTTACCTGAATTTACATCTATGGCTGTTAGTGCCTCTGTTTTGTCTATTGTTATAAAACCTCCACATTTTAGCCATATTTTTCTGTTTTCTAGCTGTTCTAATTGTTTTCTTAATGTGTATTTTTCTGTCGAGTCTTCCACTTTTTCTAATTTTATTTTCGAATATTCTTTGTGCTCTGCAAGTATTTTGCTTATTTCTTCATAGTCATCTTCTGAATCAACTATTATTTTTTCAATTTTTTGAGATATTGTATCTTGCATTAATTTTTCTATCACGGTTTCACTTTTGTATAGCCTTCCTATTTCAGCATTTTCTTTTGCTTTATTTTTAATTTCCTGCCATTTAGCTTCTAAGTTTTGAGCTTCCCACTTAATTTGTTCCTGACTTGCTATTATTGCTGATGTTCTTAGTATTGCTCCTGAGCCTTTTGGCAATATTTCTTTAAGATATTGTTTTAGTTCTTCTTTTTTTGCTTCATCTGTTATCTTTTGTGATATTGTTATAAAGTCTGTTTCTGGCATATATACCATGTATTTGCCTGGTAAACTTATATGTGTAGATACCCTTGCGCCTTTTTTATGATTTGCGTCTTTTTTTACTTGTACTATCACATTCATTCCTATTTTCGCCACTTCTTTTATGTCTTTTGTTGGAGTTACTTTTCCCTTTGTTTCGTCTTCTTTTTTTAACAAGTCTTTTACTTGTATAAAAGTGTTTTTACCTTCTCCTATATCTACAAAAGCAGCTTGCATTCCTGGTAAAATATTTCTTATTTTTCCTAAATATATATTTCCTTCTAATCTTAAATGATTGTCATTTTCTTGGTAGTGTTCTATCATCTGTCCATCTTCTACCAACATTATTGTTTTATTGTTTTCTTTATCTGCTATTATTATTTCTTGCATTATACCTTCCTTTTAATTATATTTATTCATTGCTGACTCAATACCATTTGCTATTATTTCTTTTACAGCATCTTTAGCTGTTATTATTCCTTCTTCTAATTCCTTATATTGCTTCTCATCTATATGCCCTATTACATGTTCTATTAGGTCTGTATTTGGCTCTGGGCTGCCTATTCCTACTCTTATTCTTGGTATTTCTTCTGTTTTTAGTGAGTATACTACTGATTTTAAACCGTTGTGAGAACCTGCACTTCCTTTTCTTCTTATTCTTATTTTGCCTGGTTCTAATTCTATATCATCTAATATTACTAGTGTTTTTTCATTTTCTATTTTGTAAAAGTTTTTGAATTGAATTAGACTTTCTCCACTTAAGTTCATAAAAGTTTGAGGTTTTAGTAATATTACTTTTTCATTCTCTATTATTCCAGTACCATATATTCCATCAAATTTAGTTCTTGTCATTTCTATTTCATATTCTGCTGCTAATTTGTTTATTACATCAAATCCCATGTTGTGTCTAGTTCTTGAGTAGTCTGCTTCCGGGTTTCCTAGTCCTACTATTAAATACATTTGTAATCTCTCCTTATTCATAATATTTTATATTGTTTTATGACTTTTTTCAAGTTTTTTTGTGAAATATATGCGTATTTTATTGATTTTTATTTTTCAATAATATAAAATGTTTTTAATATTTTTATTGTAGTGGTGTGTGATGAGTAATTTGAAAAAAAGTAATAAAAAAATTAAGGATATAGAAAAACAATATAGGAAATTATTTTCAACTAAGACAATAGTTATTTCTGCTTTTGCAGCTATTTTATTGTTGGCTCTTCTTGGTAGGATTGCCTGGATTATGTTTGTTAAAGGTGGAACTTATAAGGAGTCAGCTTACAATCAGCAAACTTCTGATAGGGTTATTAGCCCTAAGCGTGGAACTATTTATGATTCAACTGGAAAGCAACTTGCAATAAGTGCTAGTGTTGATACGGTTTCTATAAATCCTAATTTGATTGCAGATGAGAATAAGGAAAAAATTGCTAAGGCTCTTAGCGAAATTTTTGAATTGAATTATGATTCAGTTTATGAAAAAGTTAATAGTGGTGCTAGTTTCAAAACAATAATTAGAAAAGTTGAACAGGATAAGATTAATGAGCTAAAGTCTTGGATGGAGAAAAATAAGATTACTAGAGGTATTAATATTGATAGTGATTCTAAAAGATATTATCCTTATAATAATTTCGCTTCAAGCTTGATTGGATTTTGTGGAACGGATAATCAAGGTTTGTACGGTATTGAATTTGCTTTAGATGATATTTTGACTGGTACTCCTGGTAGAATAACTACTTTGAAGGATAGTCAATCTCAAGAAATTCCTGATGAGAATGAATCTTATATTCCTGCTCAAAATGGTAGTGATGTTGTTCTTACTATTGATTATCATTTGCAGTCTATTGCTGAGAAGTATTTAGAACAAGCTGTTATTGAGAATAAGTGTACTCGTGGTGGATGCGTAATTATGATGAACCCTTCGACTGGTGATATTTATGCTATGGCTACTTATCCTAATTATAATTTGAATTCTCCTTTTGAAGCATATACTGAGGATTTAGCAGCTATTTGGGATACTTTGAGTAGTGAAGAAAAAACTGCAAAACTTGGTGAGGTGTATAGAAATAAAGCTGTTTCTGATGGTTATGAACCTGGTTCAACTTTTAAGATTTTGACAGCGGCTATCGCTTTGGAAGAAAACATTACTGAAACAGATGTTGAAAAGGATTTTTATTGTAGTGGTTCACTTCATGTTGGTGATAGAGATATAGAATGTTGGAAAAAAGATGGTTCTCATGGATATCAAACTTTACGTGAAGCGTTAGAGCACTCATGTAACCCTGCTTTTATGGAGCTTGGTGCTAGAATTGGTACAAGAACTTTATATAAATACTATAGAGCATTCGGTTTATTTGATAAGCCTGGTTCTGGTTTATCTGGTGAGGCTTATGGAGTTTTCCATGATGAAGAAAAAATGACTTCTGTCGATTTAGCTACAATGTCGTTTGGTCAAAGAATTACAATAACTCCTTTACATTTGATTTCTGCCGTTTCTGCTATTGCAAATGATGGAGTTCTAATGCAACCTAGACTTGTTAAACAAGTTATAGATTCTGATACAGGAGTTGTTACAGATATTGAACCTGTAGAAGTAAGACAAGTTATTTCTAAGGATACATCTGAAAAAATGAGAGATTTACTACATTCTGTTGTACTTAACGGTTCTGGTTCTAATGCTAATGTTGAGGGATATGCTATAGGTGGTAAATCTGGTACATCTGAGCCTCTTGAGAGTAAGTCTGAAGAAGGATATGTTTCTTCTTTTATAGCTATATCTCCTATTGAGAACCCTCAGCTTGCTATATTAGTAACTTTATATGACCCTACAAATGGTAAATGGCATGGTGGACAAGTTGCTGCTCCAGTTGTTGCTCAAATATTGTCAGAAGCTCTTCCTCATCTAGGAATTCCTTCAGATAATAGTACTGCTTATACAACTGATAATGATAATACTAAAAATGTAACAGATGTTAGAGGAAAAACTTTTGCAGAAGCAAAATCTACTTTAGAAGTACTTGGATTTAAAGTAAAATACAATATTGAAGGCAATGAAGATGAAGCTATTGTAAAAGATCAAGTTCCAAAGGCAGGAGCTGCTTTAGATGATGGTTCTTTGGTTTGTTTATATGATTCTGATGATACTTCTAGTAGAAAAATGGTTACTATTCCTAATGTGAAGGGATTATCAGCTTCTGAAGCTAGGGCTAAATTAAAAGCTTTGAATTTGAATATAGATATTAGTGGGTCTGGTACAGTTATTAGTCAATCACCTTCTTATGATACCGAGATTGAGGAGGGCAGTATTATAAGGGTGATATTGAAACAACCTACAGATAATACTTATTAAAAGAAAACGCACAATAGTGCGTTTTTTCTATTTATTTTCTTTTAATTATGTGATATAATGTTTTATATTTTAAATGAGGTGAATTACATGAAACTATCTTCAAGCAGTGAAGTTCTTGCAGAAAACAAAGTGTTAATTTTATATATTCTAGATCAGATTAATGAACCAGTTTTAGATTCTACTTTATTAGAAGTTGTATCTTCTGTAACTGATTTAAATTATTTTTATTTTCAACAGTTTCTGCTAGATTTACTTGGTTCTAAATATATAATTAAATATGAGAAAGATGATAATACTTTTTATGAATTATCTCCTGATGGCAAACGTGTGTTGGATTTGACAATTTCAATTATTCCTGGAATTATCAAATTAAGAGTTGATACAAATTTAAAGCCTTGTATTGATAAAATCGCTGAGGAATTGTCTGTGATTTCTGATTTTACACCAGATGATAATAATGGTTTTTTTGTTGATTGTAAAATTATTGATAAGAATAAAGTTATCTTTAGTATAAGAGTTCTTGCAGGTTCTAGGGAACAGGCAAAATTTATTGTTGATAATTGGAAAAAAAATGCGGTTCGTATTTACCCACAACTTCTTGAAACACTTATAAATGATGAATTCTAAAAAAAATGACTTGGATTTCCAAGTCATTTATGAGCTTTATTACTTTAATCTCTTTCGTAGTTTTGACATTTTAAAACTAACAACATTTCTTCTGGAAGATTAAATGTTTCCATTCCCAATTCAATAAAATTATAGTATTCAATTCGCATTTTTATGCTCCGAACTTTGGCACATCCTCCTAAGGAATCAGGTTTTGCACTAAGCCTGCAACATTCACCACATTTGTGATATCTCAATTCTTCTAGACTTGTTAATTTTACCCTATTGGTAATCTGAGAATAATATAATTCTTCTCCCTTTTTTAGAACAATCCCTGGCTTTCCTTCCCGTCTTTTAATCATTAAGTCTTCCCGGCTAATCGGTTCTAATTGGAATTCGGCGTACTTAATTTCTCCTATGGTATTATTTCCAATTATTCTTTCTTCTCTTAAGGTAATGCATCTTCCTCCATCCCATTTTAGCCGCCTAGCTATTGTTACTCGTTCGGTTCCTCTTGGATACTTTCTCATCAATATTCCTCCTTTGTAATAAAGCTCGTGTATTATGTATACTGTAATAATTATACCACATATTACCATTATGTTCAATCCATTTATATATCATATTCCCATAAACTTAATTTTCCTTTTGCTTCTATTTGCTCTTCAAATACTTCTACATTTTCTAATTGCCATCCATAGTTCTCTTTAAATGAGCTTTCTGTGTATATGTCTTTATTTTCTTCTAATAACTTTTGTTTGAATTCTGGAGACATTTTTATACAATCCATTAGTGTGACTTTTCCTAATATTTTTCCTCTTGGTATATCGTCTGGTATATATTTTGCTAGCCTTTTCATTGCTTCTTTATCTATTCCTTTTCCTGCATGAATTAGCAGCTCTCCTCTATGTTTAGTTTGCCAACTTCTGAATTCAAATCTTTTGTCTTGTTGTATAATTAAGGTTGCCCATGGCTGTTTTATTGTTAGTACCTTCATTTATATTAGCTTCCTTTCAAAATATTTTTTCTTTTTATTTCTACATTATATCACAAAATATGTTGATTTTTTTGTATTAATATGTTTTATAACATTTTGCACTTGGGAGAAATAGAGTATGAAGGATATGTTTAATAAAGTAATAAATACATTTAAATCAATATTTAATTCGCAGATTTTTAAATCTATTATAATAGTATTGATTTCTGCAATTTTTTTATATTTTGTTGTGGAAATTTTGAATGGTTCTTTTGGAATGTACATTATTAATATTTTTAAACAAGCAATATTTGATTTGCCTTTTTCAGATTCACTTGCATTTTTTAGCTATTATTTTTCATCCAGAATACATATGTTAATCAATCTTGTGTTAATTATTGCTATTATATTACTTATTTATGGCTTAATTGGTAGGTTGAGACTTTCTATAGGTATTTCATCTATATTATTATTCTTGTTTGGATTAATAGATCATATTTTAATAACTATCAGAGCTACCCCATTTGTTCCTTCCGATATTTTCTCGATTTCTTTAGCAGCAAAAATGGCAGGGAACTTTAATTTTACAATAAGTTCGGCATTGATTGCGGCTTTTGTACTATTATTATTATTGTTTGTATTTTTATATAAAATAAAAAAATTAGTTGTTCCAAAAACAAAATTAATTATTTTTCGATTAGTTTCTATATGCTTATCTACTACTATATTCATTTTGTTTTTTGCTACTAATGTTTTTAGTGTTACTATGTACTGGGATACTCTTTCATCTTATAGAAACAACGGGCTTTTAGTTAGCTTTTTTAGTGCCGCTAAATCTTTACATATCACTGAACCAGTTGGTTATTCTATTGATTCTATTGAGTATTTTATTGATGAAAATAATAGTGAAAATACGACAGATACAACTTCCTCTGAAGCACCTAATATTATTGCAATTATGAATGAGTCTTTTGCAGATTTGGAAGAAATATATAATTTGAATTTGACTGAAGATAATATGCCTTTTATACATAGTTTAAGTGAAAATACCATTATCGGTCGAGCTCATTCTTCTTCCCTTGGATGTAAGACGGCTAATTGTGAGTTTGAATTTCTGACTCGGAAATTCTACTAGATTCCTGCCAACTGATATTGTTGCTTATCAGAATTATATAAAACCTTCTACTTCTTCATTAGCTAGATTGTTGCGAGACCAAGGATATTCTTGCTCTGTTTTTCATCCTTATTATAGCACGGGGTATAATCGAAGTGTGGTTTATCCTCTATTGGGATTTGAAGAATTTAAAGATATATATGGTCTAAAGGATCTTCATTTTATACGATATGGAGATTATGCTGATGATTTAAGTACTTATAAGAATATAATTGATTTGTATGAGAATAAAGAAGAGGGTGAAAAGATTTTTAATTTTACAGTTACAATGCAAAATCATAATCCATATGATACTGCTGGAGTTGATAATACTATCTTTTTATCAGATTTTGATAGTGATGCTTATTATGAAATTAACCAGTATTTATCTTTAATTAAATCATCTGATTCTGCCTTTGAATATTTAGTTAATTATTTTTCAAATGTGGAAGAAAAAACTGTGATCTTAATGTTTGGAGACCACCAGCCGTATTTTGTGAATGCTTATCCTGAAGTATTTGGTATTGAAAGTGGTTCATATGATGAAAGACAATATATTACTCCTTTTATAGTATGGGCTAATTATGATATTTCTGAGGCTGATATTGGTGATATTAGTATGAATTACTTGGCTAATGTTTTGTTTGATGTTACGGGTTTGGAAAGGAGTAGATATTTTGAATTCTTGAGTAATTTATACATTAGATATCCGGTTATAACTGCTAATACTATTATTGATTGTAATGGTGATGTAGTAAGTAATTCAGAAGAGTCAAGTGAGGAATATTTGAGGTTTTATGAGTTTTTGCAGTATAATCTTCTTTTTGATGATGAAAATCGATTGATTAATGTTTTTAATTTGGAGAGCACACACTGAGGTAAAGTGTGTGCTTCTTTAATATTTTTTTTAAAGTTATTCCCATCTTTATCCATTTGTGTTATAATAGATATTGTATTATAAATTATTTTTTTATTTTGATTGCTGTATTTATGCAGAGTCTATGTTTTTTATTTCTAACTAATTTTGAAAGGACGTGTTTTTTATTAATCTTTATGAATTTGTAAATTCTCTTGACCTTACTCTTGAAAGAAATTTTAAATCTTATGATAATTCTTTTGTTGATAATTTCCTTAATGAATTGAAGAGCCATCTTGCTGTTGTGGATTCCATGGAAAAGTTGAAAAAAGTTCCGGAAGATACTTTGTTTACTTTGGATAGGTATGAGGGTGATTATGCTGTTTGTGAGAATAGGAGTACTGGGAAGATGTTTGATATTCCTAGGAAGAAAGTTAGTTGTATGGCTAAGGATGGAGATATTTTGAGATTGAGAGATGGCGTGTATGAGGTGGATTTTGAGGAGACTGAGAGGGAGAAGAAGGACGTGTGAAATTGAGTCTTTGGTGATAATTTGATTGGGTGTTCTGGAATTGGCCTTTGATTCTATTAAAAAACTCAGAGTTTGCAGTTTGTTGTGACTCTGAGTTTTTTCTATAGGTTTGAGGATGGAGTATGTTATGTGGCCTTCGGGTTATGAGGACAGAAAGTTTTTTAAAGAAAGCCTTTATTCTCAGGTGTTTGGAGATTTATTTTTTAGGCTTTCCCTTTATTTTCCCTTTATGTCATTTTAAAGTTCCATTTAGTTCATATTTATATCAGTTAAATAATCTTCTAATCTATTCATTTGGGATAATTTGACTTGTCCTAAAATATGAACATATATATCTGCTGTTGTACTATAACTAGCATGACCTAATATTTCTTGTAATACTCTTAAATCAATTCCTGCTTCAATAGATCTTGTGGCAAAAGTATGTCTTAACTCATGTATTCCTACTTTTCTAAAATTGTTACTTTTACATATTTCCTGACAAGTTTTTCTTAAGTATTCAGATGTTATTGGATGATTACATTTTGTTTTAAATATAAAATCATCCTCTTTAAATCCTTCTCCTAATTCAGCAAGTTCTTCTTGCTCTGCTTGTACTTTTTTCTTGTATTCTTGTAGAATCCTTACTACTTTATCTAGCATTGGTACAACTCTATAACTATTTTCTGTTTTTACATCTGTAACTTTTCTTTCTCTCTTTACTTTATTAAACTCATCATCATAAGTTGTTATTTTTTGCATACCTCTTCTTACATATAGAGCTTTGTTTTCAAAATCAACATCTTTCCATGTTAATCCACTTAGTTCTCCTGCTCTAAGTCCAGTATTTACTAATACTATATAAGCTGTTCCCATTCTATATTTTTTCATAAATCCTTCGAATACAAGTTGTTCTTCTTTGGTCATTATATTTAATTCTTTTCTTCTCATTGATGGCAATTTTAAATTCCTTGTTGGATTTAGTGATATATGCCTACACATAATTGCATCATCAAAACACATTTTTAAAATACTATAATAATGTCTTAACGATTTAGGCGATTTACCTACATTTTGTAAATCACTAATAAATTTTTGTAAATGATATAATTCTATTTTTTGTAATTGCATATTTCCTAAATGTTCTAATATTGTTTTAGATTTTTCAACATAACCCTGATAAGTTCTAGGTGATATATATGGCTTTTTATAAACTCTCATCCATTCTTTTAGCCACTCTTCCAAAGTTATGTTTTTATTTTCAATATAATAGTTGTCATCTCTCTTCTTCCTAAGCTCTTGCATTTTTTCTACAACTACTCGTTGGCTTTTATCATAGACTGAAACTTGTTTTCTTACACCATTTACCTCAACTGTAATCCTCCCTTCATATCCATTACCTTTTTTTCTTATTGTGCCTTCTCCTTTTACTCTCCTTGTATTATCATTTTTTGCTCTTCTTCCCATATCATTTCCTCCATAAAAATAGGATTCATAATATTACAAAGTAAAATATACTACCAATATTATAAATCCTTATCTTCGTAAATCCAAACCTTACACAATGATTCTTCCTGAATTTTTATTAAACCATTCAATCATCTGTGGTTTGTTTATTACAATTCTTCTTTCAAATTTAATACAAGGAAAATCTTTAAGTTTCGTTAATTCTGTCATTAATTGTTTACTAATTCCTAATATCTCTGATGCTTCTTTTATATTTATACCTATTTTTTCATCCATTTTACTAATCCACCTTTCGCTTTAATTTTCTCTGCTTTTTCTGTAGCTTCTTGTGGACTATATAATTTCATTGCGACATCAATTTCTGAATCAAGCATTTTTACATCAATATCGTTTGGTGTACTTCCTAATATATCTAATGCTATAACTGCATAAGCTTTAGCCTGTTTTTTAGTTACTGTTTTTACATTATTTAATTTCATTTTAATCAAATCCTTTCACTTATAAACCTTTAAAATTAGTTACAAGTGAAATTGGTATCTATCACATAGGTATTTAAACCTCTCCGTTATCCAACCGAGCAACCCCTCAATATAAATTAAGCCGAGCTGAAGTATCATTATTACTAATATAGATCTTTGCCAACACAAACTTACCATTATTTGCTTTTTCCCTCATTATAGTCGCTATTTATTTTTAATAACATTCGCCTTCTTGGAGCTCCTTATATTAGTTAAAGTCTTGTAACTAATATATTTACTTGTCAATGTGCTATCCGTTTTCCAAAAGAAAACAAGCAAGAAAGATCAACTCCTCTCACTTGTTTTTTCAGTTAGCACATCATTTTTTAGGGCTACTTATAAAATTTCTTTAATTTTTTTCTTAAGTTTTCTAATCCTCTGTCTATACTCTCCTTTACTGTAGGAATAGAACGGTTTTCTATTTTTGCTATTTTTGTATATGAAAATTCATCTACTATATACATATAAACTCGCCTATTTTGTGGTGTAGGTAATTTCCAAATTTCTTTTATTATTCTTTCTGATTCCAAATTTGAAATAACTTGTTCTTCTAAACTAATTTCTTTATTTGTAGCTCTTTTATTCAATGAAATATCTGTTAGTTCTGAATGTTCTATATACCTACTAAACTTAATATTTTGTGAGTTTTCTTCGCTTTTTCTTTTTTTGTATTCATCTCTTAATGCTTCATTTGCTCTAATAAATCTTGATTTTCCGTTTTCATCTTTGAATACAATAATATTTTTGCTATTATCATTATTACTAAAAACAATATATGTATCTATTATTTCTCGCTTAATTTTCGAGTATTTTTTCATTCTTCTTTCCTCCATTCAATTCGTTTTTGAATTGAATGTGAGGTGGAGATCTGCATTTAACTAATCCATATAGAAACAAAAAGAGGTCAAATCTACCTTTACAGATAAATTCAACCTCTTTGATTATTTTTTCAGACATTCTTAATACACTGAATCTCAAATCAACTACACTCCTTTTGTGTAGGCTGAGATTTATGTAATAATGCTCAAAACTACACTAACATATATCTCTTCTTTTTCATTTTTCCTTAGAACATTTTTATAAATTAGTGTAGTATTTTATTGGATATTAAAATAATTGAAAAAAACACACAATTAACTATTTATAAGTTATTTGTGTGTTTAGTATATTCATTTATATTTTTCAATTTATTTTGTGATATATCCATTTTCTCCCCAACTCCTTATTATTTTTCCATCTTTGGTAGTTTAGGGATTTTTCTTTTGTTTTTATGGATTCTATCACAATCTTTTTGCAAAGTTTGTCGAATTATGCGAAAAGGTGTAATTTATTGTATAAAATTTTATTTTTTTGGTTTTGTATAGTATTTTGAGGCAAAAAAAAGAAGGTCTAGCCTTCTTTTAGTTTACACTTTCATCAATCCATTTTTCCATTTCTTCTGTTAAGCATCTTATTTCTGCTCTTGAAATAGCAGGAACTTGATAATCATGTATTGATTTTATTACTTCAACAATTTCATTTATTTTATCTGACCTTGTTTTAAATTCAAGCTTAAATTCTTCTTTTGTTTCTATCTTTCCTCCCCACCAATAATCTGATCTAACTTTATATATTTGACTTCCTGCAACTAACTTTTTCTCCATTAGAGTCTTAGAAATTCTATCTGCTATTTCTTGTTTATCGCATAATGTTGTTACAATATAATAGAAATAATGATAGTATTCAGGTTCATCCTCGTCATCTTCTTCATCTTCGTAAAAGTCATAATCCGCAAAATTTTCAGGTTTATACCCATACTTTTCTAATTCTTCATCGTTTTCTATTTTCTTAATAATTGACTTTGTTCTACTTACAGGAAAAGGTACTTCAAATCCCAAATAATATTTTGCCTCTGTTACAAGTGCTACAACATCTTCTCCTGCTCTATTTACAAGTACTTTATCTCCTACTTTAACAGACTTATCATCACTTAAATAATTATAAAAATCATATGAGTCTAAATCGTCAGCATAAACAACTGCTACATAATAATATTCTTTATCAAAATCTTCAATTTTAGGTATTCTTAACTTCATATTATCTGTATAAATATCATAAATTATGCCTATATTTTCTGTTTTTCCGTTTTCTAAGTCGTTAAATAAATTATACGGTATTTCTTTCTTATCTTTTAAGTAAACACTTGTCCAAAATCCTCTTAAATCAGCTATTTCTTTTACTTTTTTTAAACTATCTATTGAATATTTTTTTATATATCTTTCATTTAGTATTCTCGCCATAGTTCCATTTATCATAAATTCAAATCCACTTATACTCTTTATTACCCTTTCATTTTCAGCAATTATAGATGGATTTTCTATTGTAAAGTCTATATAAGCATTTAATAAATATTTTGCTATTTCTCTTAATTCTACAACACCACCAATAGAAGGAAATTTTACAAGAGCATATCCCTTTTCATTATTCTCTTCTAATTGAAATCCTGCAATTACAACTCTATATCCTTCCCAATTTTCATATCTTTCTAATAATTTTAAAGAAGGCTCTTTTTTATTAATGAATTTTAACTCTTCTGTTATTTCTCCTTTAAATGGGTAAAATGTTACCCATTCTTTTATATATTTTGAGCAAAATGGTTTTATTTTAATATCCGAATAATTATAATCTTTTTCATTCTTTAAATTTAATAATTCTCTACATATGATATGTGCTTTTGAAAATTCTTCTTTTTTTTCTATTAAAATAACTAAAGTTTCTTCAATATCATATATATAAGATTTTTCTATCTCATATTTTTTAAAATCCCAAAATTTCTTTTCAAGATATTTTTCAAATTCAATTAAAAATTCTTCAAAGCCACTCATTTGTATCACTCCTGATCTTTTACTCCTTTATATTCTTCTACAAAAAAATTCTTCTTTATTATATTCTTTTCCAAACATACTCGGAGTAAAATATTTAACCTCTCCTTCATCATTAATAGAAAAAATATGTAAGCATAAAACTTCAGCTACTTCTTTTGGTATTCTTCTTAATGCAACTTGTGCTGATTCCCAGTATAATCCTAATCCATATTTATATGCATGGTTTATTCCTGATATTCTACCATCTTCTTTAGATATTGAATATCTTTTTACATCCATTCTTGTTATTATCTGTCCTAATGCATTAAGCCATCCCTCTTTATTAATTGATTTTGCTGATCGTGCATATGATTTGCCTTTACATTCAATATAAAAATATTCACTATTTCTTTTACCACCAACTAGTTTAATATCAACTCCATGTTTATGCAATTCACTTTTTTCTACTTTTTCTTCATGCCAGTTACCGTTTTTGCTTGTTTATCATAAATTCAATAATTTTATTTACAATAAATTGTTCAGTAATTTTTTCATTCATATTTGCCTCCCCAAAAACTATGCAAACATTTCAGCATTTCTATTTATTGTTTCAATATCTTCTCTTATTTGTTTGAATGTACCTACATTATCCTCAAATACTTCTGAAACAGCTCCTAATGAACTAAATGGATCTTCCTTAAATACATCTAAACTTATTGTTCCGTTTTTTATTACATAGTCTATAAGCAATTTTACAAATTGTATTTGCTTACTATTTAATCTATTATCATTTATATATTTTGAAAATATTTCATTTGCTGTTTCACTATCTAAGCCTACAATATTTCTAACAACTTGAATTACATTTTTGTTTCCAAAAGCTTCAACAAATTCACTATTGTTACCTAATTCTTCAAACATAATTCTTTCAAGATCCTTTTTCTCTGCATCATTTAATTTTTGATTATGTTTAATTTTATATATAAT
>CAYXUA010000005.1:0-22167 GCA_964468015.1 uncultured Clostridium sp.
AATACGCCTCTTGGGACTTTCACCCTAGATTTATGACATGCCCGTCATACAAAAATAAGGCTAGAAAAACTAGCCTTTGAATTATGCAAATGTACAAGTAGCCCATTCATCAGTAGTTGTTGCTTCGCCTTCTACTGTTTCGCCACTTGCTCTAAATGCTCCACTGTATGTGTAAGCGTCATTATTATTTCCTTCTGAATCTGGTATTACAGAGTATGTTCTCTTTCTTGCTTTGAAACTTCCTTCTGTTTCTCCATCTTCATTAAAGTTTACAGTTACTATCTCAACAGTTTGCCCTACTAGCTCTCCATTGTGAATTGCAACTATTGTTTCGTGTACTTCATTTCCTGCCATTCTGTCAAAGCTGTATGCTATTTCTGGTGCATAAGCTATAACATCTGAGCGTTCTATTTTTTCATCTACATATCTTCTATCATAAGTTGATGAGTTCATACTTTTACCTGCTTCTGTAAAACCTTGCATTCTGTTGAAGTTTTCTCCAACTTTCATAAAATTTACAATGTCAGCTCTGTTATAAACTTGTCCTTGTTTCATTCTTTCTTACCTCCTATAAAAATTCATAATATGTGAAATTCATTTGAATAATATATATTGCTGTTGTTTCAGTCTTTTGTAAGATATATCCTGGACTTGTACACTTTATAGAAAAAGCTCCATCTATTTCAGGGAACTCCTTTGCTCTATTTTGTGTTTCTACCCATTTCATAAAATCTTCACAAAACTTACTATTAGCTAGATTTACTATTGCCATACTAGATAATGGTGCTGTAACACTAAAATCAAAAGCAATTTGCCTTTTCCCACCTCTACCATCTACGAAGTTATTCACTTCTGGTTGTACTGGTGTTCTATCTATTGAGTAGCTATCAATATCATCATTTAAATAATCTACCGATATTTTATTCCCACTTAATAATGGACACGTTTCTATCCACTCTTTAATTAGCTGCATCTTTGACTTTTCCATTACTTGCCTCCATTTTTAATAAAATTCTCTACATCTTTGCAAACTTCATTTTTCCTATCATTCATCATTCTTTTATCCCATTCTGCTCCCCTTTTCGGTGCACCTTGATAATTTAATGTCATATTGGATATTGTTCTCTTAACACCTTTTGGCTTACTAGCTCCCACAGCTTTCTTTCCCTTGTACATATAGTGTGCATAAGGTACTATGTGTTTTATAGAATGATTATTCGGATACATTACTTGTCTATATAAATTACCATTATCTCTCGGAGTATATGGCTCATATAACCTATATACTGTATCCCTTAAAAATTCTGTAACATAACCATTTTCATCTAAACCGATGGTCTCTTACGATTTGTTTTGCACTGTTCATATTTATTTTAATAGTAGCTTGCATTATTCAGATACTCCTATCTTATAATGTTGTAATCTTCCTTTTCGATTATCATCTACACTTACTACTTTTAACAATTGATATTTCTTTCTTAACTCTCTATCGTCAAATCTATCTGTTATAATTCCTTCAACAACATAATCGCCAGTAGAAATATCTAACATTTCAGTAGTAGGTATTGTTATTGAACCTGTACTTCCTTTTTCTAGTCCGTTTATCTATTAGATTCGTCTTTTTATTATGTCTGAAATAAACAGCGTCAAAAGGCAATCTCGTAACAGTTTCGTCATCGTTAAAATGATATACAGTTATTTTGTGTATAAAAAAACTCATATTAACACACCCCACAGTACAATAAAGGTAATCCATCTGTTCCTATTACATTCCATAGATTTTCTGATAGAATAGTTTGTATTTTCTGCGAGTAATCTTTCTTAATTTCTTCTGGTGTAGCATAGCTCTCTGACCAGCCTTCTATATTATGACTCTTCAAACTTCCAACTTCACTTAATTTTTTGTTCTGTTCTTCAATTAAATTAATAATTAAGCAAGTAACATATTTTACTTGCTCTGGAATATTGTTTTTGTCAATTCTTCCAAAGGTCTTATAATTAATATAATTACTTGCCTCAATGTTTAAGTTTTTGAAGTTATTAGGCACGTTATCTGCACCTAATACATTTTTATATTCTTCTTCATCTTTTAAGTAAGTTAACATGCCTTATTCCTCCTTAATTAAGCATTTTTCTTAATTTGTACTCCTAGTGCATTTGTTACCATTAAACCACCGACTTGACGTCCTTGTAGTGCAGAAGCTCCTACATGTTTTCCATCTTTAATATCCTCAACTGATGGTTCTTTTTTCCATACCTCATATTTTTGGCAGAATCTTTTATCATAAATAATAAACTCTATATCTTCTCCCATTAAATAGTTTGGCTTTACTGGTACTCCATTTATTTTACCAATTACACCCTCTCTTACTAACTCTGCACCTAATGTCCCAGCAGTATTAGAAAATTTTTCATCTGTTAATAGTAACAATTCAGTATCAGCTGAAACAACTACTCTCATTGAGCTAACTTTCATGTTTCTTGCTTTCATATTTTTTATCTCAGTTGCTATTTTTTTATAAGCATCTGCTTCTGTTAATGGTGTTGTATCATCACTTACTGTTCCTTTTTTTAGTTCTTCTATTGCCATATTTTCTTTCTTTAAGCCTAAAGAATATCCTGCACTTTCAATTCTTTGTGCTACTAGATTATCTGGTACTGCTTCTGCCTCATATCCATCAATTAATTCATTAATACCATAATCTTTATCTATTGGTAATGGTAAATAATCAGTTGCAGATTGTGTTAATTCTATACCATTTAAAATATCATAATCTGAAACCTTTACTTCTCCATTTCTTGTTGGCACATTAATTTGTCCTGTTACTTCATCTTTTTCATAATCTGTTGAGAAATCCTCATAAATATTTGTTTCTGCTCTTGCTATTGCTAATACTTCGTTAGCATATGTTTCTTTTCTTTTATGTGTTCCTGTTCCTAATGCATTTGCCATAATTAATCATCCTTTCTATTCTTCAAATAAATTTTGGTGTTTAGCTTTTAATATAGCTCTTACGCCACTTTCATTAGAGCTCATCGTCTTAACTGGTGCACCAGTTGCTTTATGCTCTGTTGTTTCAAGTTCTTGTTTTAAATATTTAGGGTTATCTTTCAAGAACTTAGCTAAATTCTCTTCAAACTCGCCTTCCATTTTGCTTACTTTAAACAAGATATAATCAATATCTTCTGCATCTTTTACTCCTGCTTTTAAAACAGCATTTTCTTTTTGTAATTCCGATATGGTTGTATCTTTTTGTGCATATTCAGCATCCTTTTCAGCTTGTTTTTGTGCTTCCGTTTTTTGTGATTCTTGCCAATCTTTAAAGGCCTTCAACTCTTCTTTGGTCGGCATACCTTTCATTTTCTTGGCAACCATTGCATCTGCTATTTTTTGTGCTTCTGCTTTCACATCAACTTCTGCATTTCCCTCATTTTGATTTGTAGTTTGAGTATCTACATCCCCAGTTCCTTCGTTTCCTTCTACTGTTTTTGTGTCTTTAACATCATTTTTGTTATCTTCCATAACTACCTCCCGTTTATCGTCCGTCGACATTTTCCCAGTTGTTCTTTTAAGCCTGCTACCGTAAAAAAGGCATAAAAATAAGAGGTCAGCTATTGCTAATCTCTTGCATATAAAAAAGACACCTTTTACAGTGTCTTAATTAACTATTTTCTTTGTTATGTTTGCACTTCCCACAAACCTTTTCACATTCTGGGTATAAATCGTATATCTTCTTTTTTACTTCTGCTGAATGCATACCCAAAATCGCCATTACTGTTTCAAAGCACTCACCATCTTCTATTTCTTTCTTTCTTAGTGGACAATTATGCATCTCTTCCTTATTCCTCACGATTTATCACCTCCAAATATTGCTTTGTTTTTTCATCAAATTCTTGTTTACCAAATGCTGTTCTTATCTTTTTATTTTTGGTATCTACAAATACTACTCCATTATCTGAATAATAATTTTCATAAATTCCTTGCCATACTGTCATTCTCATTTTGCTATTTTTAATATATTCAATAGCTTCTTGTTTGGTTATTTTATGTTTTCTTTCGCTATTTATATGATTATAATCAAATTCATATTTTTCTATGTCTTTTGGAATTTCATAGCTTAATTCTATTTTTGCATTTTTTCTTCCACTTATGTATTTTATCTTCCTTTTTATTATATCATCTTTATCTACATTATTCAATGTTTTACCTATGTTTAGCCTTGTATAATCCTTCTTACTATTAGTTTGTTTTATAAAATCATTTAATATTGCATTATGTTCTTTGTATTTTGCTTGTTGATTTAATAATCTTTCTTTTGTTTCAGCAATTAGTATCTCATCTTTGCTATTACTTGTTAATATTCCCTGTAGCCCTGCAATTTCCTTTTTATCTGCCCTTATTGTTCTTTCCATTCTTCTTTGTAATTGTTTTGCATCGTATAAAGGGATTTCTTTGCCATTATAAGTTACCGTTGCATTCTTCATTTCTTCTAGTTCTTTATCTGTATATCTTCTTGTACTTCCTGGATAATATGGATTCCAATCGTGGCCACAATTTACCCCTTTGAAGCCTGTTACTTCTCCATAGCCTATATCTTTAAATGACAAATATCCTCTTTTCCCACTTCTGCTTACAATTTTCCCTTGCCATACTGCGTGTTCTGGTCTTGCTCCTGCGTGTGCATCTATTTCCATTAAGTCCCAATCCATCTGCTCTGCTCTCATCAACTGTAATTTTCCACAGGTTTGATTTACAGAGGTTACTATGTTAGTTCTTACTGCACTTTCTATACTTCTATGTTGGCCACTCGGATATTCTATGTATGCTCCTTGTTGACTTACTTCTTTTATTGAATCTATTATTGCTTGTGAGTAACTTTTTACACCTGTGCTTACTTCCATATATGCTGAATTTATTGCATTATAAAATGACGTTTGTGAGTTTGCAGCCGTTGTCATTACTAAGTTTTGTAAATTTCCTGCTGTCTTTTCTATTGCTGCATTTAATACTTGTACCATACTTGAACTTTGATTAATAGGCAATGGATTTAATCCTGCTTCTGTATAAATTCTATCATCAAACTTTAACGTTTGTGCTCCTGCTTGATTAAATATTTCCGCTACTTTTTCATAAGAAGTATTGTTATATTCAGCTACTAATCTTACTATATCTTGATATAAAAACCCCATTTCTTGTGCTATTTTTATATTATTTAGTACTACCGTATTTGCATATCCAAAATTTGCTATCCTTGTTGCTATTTCTTCTATTATTTCTAGTTCTAAGTTTTGATATATTCCTATTGCTTGTTTTTCTATTCTTATAAAATCTTGTTCAGTTAACATAAGCTATTCTTCCTCTATGTTAGAATTAAATCCAAAAGCTTCTTGATTTCTCATTTTTTCTTCTTGTATTCTTTCAAGTTCTTTTTCAGCTTCTTCTTCACTCATACCTTTTATATCCATTAAATAAGATTTTTTACTTCTTAATCCTTGTGTTACTTCCATTTGAGCTCTTGTCGTCTCAGCATTTTTATCTTCAATTATTGAATCATCTGGAGTTATTGTTATGTTATTTGTTTTTATTCCTTCAAGCTCACAAACAGCCCTTACTAATTCATATACACAATCATTTACAATTGTTTGATAATGCACTTTCGTTCTAAAAGCTTGACTATTTTCACTTATTACTTCTGTTGCTGTCTTTGTTCCTGTTCCATTAAACTTATAATAGTTACTTCCTAAACCTACATTTTCTGTTAGCCAATTCAAATCTGCATTAATGCTATCTATATGTTCTTGATATCTTATCTTGAAATCTATTTCTTTCACAGGCTCTTTCATTTCTGCATTTATTCCAACATAAACTTTGTCATTTTTATCAAAATATTGTACAAAATGACTTTCTCCTGTTTGTTGATTTACTTCCATTTGCCCCTTCATTGCAGATTGATCAACAAGTATTCTCTTTTTGCCTAAAATAAATTCATTGTAAAAACTGTCATATTTAACATCTAACGACTTAAATCTATCTATACTATTAGCAAATATGCTTATTCCCATTGGTGAGCTTGTATCGAAATTATTTGCTAGGTTAGGCTTCCAAATTTGAAAATGTGGATTGTTTGTTTTAATTACTTCTGATTCTTTTATGTTTGGAAATATTGTATTAAATTCTATTTCCTTACCTATACTAGAATCTGTATTTGATTTATATAATTCGTTATATTTTATATATAAACTTCCAGTAAACTCGTGATAAGTTAGATGTGTGTAATAAATTTTTTTATTTCCTTTTTTTTCAACAAATCTGCTAACTGTTATCATTCCATAAATATAACTATTGGTATATTTATAAGGTAAAACAACATCTCCATATATATAATCTATAATAGTATGGTTATTTTCATCTTTATATTCGACAGTTGCACCATTTCCTAAGGCTAACATTGTTTTTTCTATAAAAATAGGAAGATTAGTAGTAAATGAATTTTCTTTACTATCTAATACTTCCCATAATCTTTTTGTAGCATTTTTATTACTTAAATCTATTCTTGTTTTTTCAGTCCATAGAAGCTTTGCAATATCTTCACATAACTTTTTAGGCATATTCATTGTAAGTCTTTCACATTCTACATCTTTACCATCAATACGTTCTGTATAATAATGAAAGTCATTTACACTTCCTCTATACCAGCTTTTCCATATAGCCATTAAATCATAAATTGTTCCTACTGTTACATTAATATTCTTTTTACTTAATGTATTTGCTATATCTTCATAAAACTTCATCTTATTCTCCTTTATTGTTTTAGTCCTAGTTTTTGTAAATTATCTTTTATCCAATATTGAAATTGGTCCTGTGTATGATCTGCATAACTATAAGCATAATCGTTAGTGTACGTATTGTAGTATTTTTCGGAACTTAAAAAAGCCTTTTCCTTTTTATCTGGAATAGGCTTTCCTTTTTCTACACTATCTTTTAGCCACATATAGTTTTCGTTCTCTTTTTTAAATATCTGATTGTTATTATTATTTATTACTCTAAACTTTTTCTTTGCTAGAAAGTCTTGTGAATAATCTATTAATTGTTCTTTATTTGTGCCTTTGTCTACTGGATGTAATCTTCTACCATAGTCTTTAAAGTATTGATTTCTTAAAGCTCCCTCTGCACCATCTATCGTTTCTTTATCTGTTCCTGCTTTATATTTTTTATTTATTGCTAACTCAAAATTGAATATATCTCTACTTAATTCAGAAGGTGCTTTTTTATTTGGTTTCTCATGTGGGCTATAGTAATAAGTGTCTAATAAATACCAATATCCATCGCTTCCATATCCGTATGCTCCACAAGTTGTTGCACTTGTTTGATGTCCACTATCTATTGCAAAGTCTATATATAATATTCTTATATTATTCTTTTCTATGTAATCTTCGTCTACATATTCTATTAATTCCGGATTGTATATTAATCCTTCTACACCTATTACTTCTCCTAGATAAATCCAACGATATCTTTTTTCATCATTCTTTTTCATTTCTTCGGCTTGTTCTATAAATATCTTTCCAAGCCATTTTTCTGGTACTGTTCTGTAATCAGATTGTGTAACTATACAATCTTTTCTTTGTGCCATTCTTTCTACCCATTGATTTACCCAATGGAATTTATTTTTTGGTGGATTGAAAGAATATAACACTATAAACCAGTCATCATTTCCTCTTGTAAAGGTTGCTATTATTTGGTCTATATCATCTGGTCCATCAAATTCTGTTAATTCTTCGAACCATAATATTTTTATAGGAGCATCTTCATCTATCATTCCTTTTATTTTCTCATAATCGTCTCCTCCTGAAAAATATATATTATTTTTATTATTAAGATGAATTTCTAAAGGACTTTTTAAAGCTTCGTAATCTATGCCTTCTTCCAGATGTAACCTTTTTAAAGCTCTTTTCATTTCTTTGTATACTGAATTTCTTAATGTTTTTTGATATTTTCTAAACGCTACTGCACTACATTTTTGATATTGTTCACAAAACAATGAAACTTTTATACCGTTTTTACTTGATTTTGTACTTCCTCTTCCACCTTTATCTATTTGATGCGTTTTTTTGCTATTAAATGTACCATGGAAATGTGGCGCTATTATTTCTCTAATCTTGACTTGTTCCATTTTCATCATCCTCTGGTAAGTCATTTATTATTTGTATTCTTTGTATGTTGTTATTACTTTCTGGCTCAACTTTATCTCTCCATTGTTTAGGCTTTCTATTCTTTAACCAGAATATCTGTGCAGTTGTATCTGGTGCTACATGTTTTGTTACTCTTTTGGTTAACACTTCTATGTACTTATTATTTTCTCTATCATATTTAGTTTCATATGTTTCTTCTTCATATTCGTAACCTAATGCTCTTTTTAACAAGGCATTTTCTACTTCATAATCCACTACTTCTTTTCCTTTTTTTATGGCCTCTAAAAACTCTACATGTTCATTTTGATACTTATATAATAATGCAATAGAAATTCCTAAATTCTTTGCTATTTGTTCATTTGTTAAACCATCTCTAGCCCAACCTTCTACTAATGTTAATTTATTCTTGATATCTTCCCATTTTGATTCCGCCACCTCTTTCACCTACACTTTTCATTCCCTCTAAACCCTGTTACAATTGTTTCTCTTTGCCTATCTAAAATATACTTATCATCTCTTGTCTTTATCTCTACATATAAAGACTGATAATCTACGTCTTCTATTATCTTTGAAATTCTATTCATTGCTGTTGTTATCTTCACCTGTACTATTCCTTTCCTGCCAATGCTGCCACAGCGTAATAGATGGTCTGCATCTCTTGCTTGGCTCTTTTCTCTCATAATCCACACACTTTGCACCATCTTCTGTAAATGTTATTCCTTCTTTACAGTTTCCTTTGCAGTATGGACATATATTTTCTTTAAAACATTTCTTTATATCGTATTTGCTCATATCTTAACTATTGAACACATTGTTTTATGATGTTTTAGATAATCCATTGCACTCCAATATGTTAATCCTTTCTCTCTTGCTTTCTTTACATACTCTGTTGCACTTTGTTTTGTCCACTTTCTCATAAAACTTCTCCTTTCAATAATGAAAGAGCCTATCTCTTCTGATAAGCTCTTTCATCCCATTTCATTTTTCTCAAACCGCTCGCTTTGTTATTGATATACTTATACCATTATAT
Source organism: uncultured Clostridium sp. (assembly GCA_964468015.1). Taxonomy (GTDB): domain Bacteria; phylum Bacillota; class Clostridia; order TANB77; family CAG-508; genus UMGS1864. The sequence continues at coordinate 9,224 of CAYXUA010000005.1, forward strand.
ATATTATAACACATAAAATCCGTCAAAACCGTCGTTTTTGAAATTTCTTTATTTTTTATTATAATTTTCTAAGAAATCTTTATATGCTTTTAAAAATCTTAGCATATCCTCTACATCTACACTTCCCAACTTATAACTAATTGTTTTTTTCGGAATTGTAAATAATTGGTCACATTTAACAATACTATCTGTTTTTAGTTTGTTTGTATCGTCCTTTTTTATTGGTTCATTATATTTAAATATTGAACGTTCTTTGCTCTTTTTGGTATTAGATGATATAACAAATCCAAAGTAATCTGCTGGTATTAAGTTTCCATCATCATCAATAACTACAAAATAATGATGATTTACTGTTTCTTTATTAGCATCTTCAAATTCTGCTACCCATACAATATCTCCAATTTCGTACTTCATTTATTTTCCCCTTTTCTACCACATTTTAGACTACATCTCTTTGTCATCTTTTCCTTTGTGAACTTCTTCACTAACAGGGAAATCCTTGAAAGCTTCCGTATGAGATTTTATTATATTTTTTTCTTTACTTATTAAAACAAGTTGCTTTGCTTGTTTTTTTAACTCCATCATATTTGTTTTCATATCAATCCCTCCTTTTTATATTATGCCCATTTTTACAATTATACCATAAAATTATGTAAATTTCAATAATTGTAAATTTCCCTATTTCACAATAATTCTATCACAACAAGAGATAAAGTCAATATCTAATTTAAAAATATTATTGTATTGATTGTAAATATCTATCGTGTTTGCAACGAACACTATTTTCGCTATACTCTCTCCCCTTATACTCCTTGTTCATCTCGTGTGCCACCTGGATCCAGTTAAGTCCATCTATGTACTTCAGCCTAAATATTTGCCTAATTTCACTAAATGGTATTGTTTCTATGTAATCTTCTATCTCTGCTTCTTTCTCCACTAGCATTATATTAAACTTCTTCAGCTTTTCGTAATAGTTCTGCAGCTTGTACGCTCTCTTTACATCTACGCCGTATATTATAGCGTGTCGCTTGAAGCCGTTCTGTACTACATCACTTGCCATTATACTCTGCTTCTCTATCCTTGCTATTCTCTTCTCCAGCTGTTCTATTTCTTTTCTTATATGTAATAGTTCTTCTAATTCAGTCTTACTCATTAGTACCCTCCTACATAATTATTTTTCTATACATTCATTTGTGTATAAATATAATCTGTCTTCTCTAAATTTATAATTACTCTCGTGTCGCCAACATTTATCGTTACATTCTTTTACACAATAGGTTATGTCTGTGTGTGCTACTCTCATACATTACCACCCATGATTTTCTTTGCACAATCAAAACAATATAAATGTTCATAATTATCTTTCTTAATTCTGTACATGAAACAAGTCCAGTTTAAACTCCATTTTCTTTCTGCTTTACATTTATAGCAACAACTTTGACCATTACCTTTAGCTTTTACTATATCTTCTTCCATATTCTCTCCCTTATTAATAATTTCATTGTATTTATTTATCCATTCTTGAAACATATTAATCACCTACTTTATATTCAACTGATTTGAACTGCTCTTTCGTTACTATTGATTTAATATCTTTATTTTCTGCTGTTTCTCCTGGTATTAAATGTTTTTCATCTACAAAAATTAATTTTGGATAATCAGGAAATCCTTCAAACATTGCAATATGTTTTACTTCTCTTCCATTCACATAATCGCCTACTTCTATTAAATCTATTATGTTTGGGCTGTGTTTTACTATTTCTTCTTCATCATAATAATTGTATTTACAACTTACATGTTTCCTCTCACAATTAGGATTATTACATCTTCTTTTATAGTCAATTATAACTTCATCTATAATTCCTTCTTTCGTTCTTACATATTCTCTAGCTTTTATTTCATATAGCTTATCTGCTCCTGTTAATATTCTTGTTGCTTTATATTCACTTTCATCTAAATCAAATGGCATTTATATTACACCTCTTTCTTCTTTTTATTTTCCTGTGCTACCAAATCCGTCCTACTCTTGTTTTTTCTGCTGTATCATCTTCTGTTGTAAGATAATTCATAAATATACCTTGTCCTAATTTCTCTCCTGCTTCAATTACTACTGGCTCACTGCTCATATTCCAAAATAAGAATCCCATTTCTCCCTCATTGTCTAGATTATCTGCATAGTCTGCATCTATAATGCCCATACCGTTTGGTATTACTAAGTACTTTTTGCTAGGATTGCTACTTCTGTTACATAGCATTAAGAACTCATCTTGTCCCATATATGCTTTTATGCCTGTTCTTACTAATGCTGGTTTATCTCCCATTTTATATGGTGATATTTCTATTCTTTCTGGATTATAAAAGTCATACCCTGCACTATACTTTGTACTTCTTTCTGGTAATTTTAATTCTATTCCTTCTACTCTTTTTACTTTTTCAAATTTTCTCATTTTATTCTTCCACCCTTTCTATAAACCAGCGATTCTCTAACCAACTTCTTTTATTAATTTTGTCACTTATAGTCGTAGGAGCTACTCCTAATTCTTCAGCCGCTTTATTTATCGATTCATACACTATTTCTTTTTCATATAATCTGTCATAAACTACTACTGGTATTGATTTCCCTACCCAGTTCTTATTCATGTTCAATTTTTCGTCAATAAAACTATTGTCTATTAACCCTAAATCATAATTGCTAAATGTCGTCCTGGCTTTTGTCTTCACATTCTCGTATAAATACATATTATCTTTAATCACAGCGACAAAAACATACTCTTTATTTTCCTTTACAACTCTCTTTGGTATCTTCATTCTCGTACCTCTCTTTTAATTTCATACTTGAATAATATTCACTGTATAACTTTATCCAGTCTGTAAATCGCATAGTTACAAGCAATTCTTCTCTAGATTTCTTGTGAAATACTGTTGGCATTGCTTCTCTGTCACTTGCTGCACTATCTTCTACTGCTTGTCCCATTGCATCGCTTAAATTGAGCTTTTCTACAAACTTTACTTCAGCGTGTATGTAATCTATTCCCTCTATGTCATCTGCTCTTCCTGTATTCCCTTTATACTGTGCTGTTCTGTTGCATTCATATCCATAGTCTTTAAATTTATTTACTACATACAACTCCCCTCTTTTTCCTTTTGCTTTACTATTCATCTTTTGCCTCCAATCTTTCGATTATATTTGTTCTGTATTTATATGTTGGATTTTCTTGTCTGACTTTTAATGCTTTTTGTTCTTTTAGATTTTGAATAATATCTCCTGTAATTAGCTTGTTATTATACTTGTCTGTAAATTTCTTTATGACCTCTATCATATCAATGTTGTTTTTTATTTCTCTGCGTTCTTCCCTTAATGTTTTTCTTAATTTACTTACCTTTGCATATCCAGGAGCATTTAATTTATGATTCTCTATGTAATGGTCTAAATCCGACAATTCCATATCTTTTCGACTTAATTTATCTAATTCTTCTTTCAATTGTTCGCTAGTACCATTAAACAGCTCTAGCATATATTTCATTAGTTCTTCAGCACTCACTTCTTCTTTAGCTCCTTTCGATATGCCTCCTCCCAACTAATCTGATTAGGCACAAAATTAATACATCTGTACACTCCATCGAAGTCTATGTTTTCTAGCCTATTACAGCCCATACAATATGGGCAGACTCCTTTTAATTTACTCATTTACTCCTCCACATCATATCCATAGGCTTTATACCAAGCAATATGTCTTTCTTCTTGTAGTTTTAAATCTTCCTCATATCTCTTAGCTCTTTTCAACCATTCTTCAAAACAGTTTTTACAGTATGCTCTACCTAGTATAAATATTAAATATACTTCTCCTGTCATAGGCTTATTACAATCATCACATATTGCTAAGCCTCCCCAGTCAAAACAATCGTTGTGTGTACATTTAATGTATGAATAACCTTGCTTTGTGTATTGTAATTTTGCTTTTTTCATATTCCCTCCTATATCTGCGGTATATGGTTTATATTAGCCATCTCCATTTGCTCCACTTGAGTTGTTTTCCTGTAAACAGCTACTGTCTTCCCTGTATACTCGCATTTCTTTTTATCTATTACCTTTACAAGGCCCATTTTCTCTAATTCTGTTAATCTTGGTGCAGTGTAATTCCTTTCAGTGCTTGGAATCCATTCCAAGTCGTACATCTCCACTGCTATTTCTTTAGCTGTCTTAGGCTTGTCTAATCTACTCAATATCTGCTCATATCGTTTCTTTCTTTTATCCAGTATGTCATCAAAACTTAATTGTCTTGTTAATACCGTGGTTGTATTCATTTGTATCACTTCCCTTTATTTTCTAAATCCTTCGAATACATCTCCAAAGCCCTCTATGTTTCCAAAAAGACTTGCGAAATCATTCTTTGGTAATCTCATTACACAATTCCTACAACTCATTTCATTTGCTGTTTTGTTGAATATTGTGCAATATTGTTTTTCATTACAATGCTTACAATTCATCAATTATTTCCTCCTAGTATCCCTATTTCACTTGCTAACGGTATCAATTTACTTATGCCATTAGCATTCGCGCAAATACATCTTGCTACATTTGTATACTCTCTTTGAATGTTTCCATCTTGTAAATATTTTTTATATGGTATCATTCCTGTACCACCACATATGTTACACTCGACTTTTTCTGAAATTCGAGCGTTCTCATTAGGCAAATTGCTCTCTATCTCTATTAAATCTGCTAACTTAGGCATAAATTTACTTGTACGTATTGCTTTTCGTATTACTTGTCTATATCGTTCTTTAGTTATTCCTTTAAATGCCTCATACATATATCTTCTCTGCATTTCATTGTATTCTTTATCTCCAAAGAAGCTTTCTAACTCGCCTGTTACTTCAATAAACTCAGCTGTTGTCATTTTTCATCGCCTCTTCCAATTCTTTTATTTTTCTTTTGGTTCGTTCTTCTTCTGTTTCTTCTTTAGGCACACTACTATTCTTGTATTTCTGGTCTTCTTCTTTAGCTTCAATTACAGTTTTAATGCCTTTTTTACTCCAATTATTCAATATCCCTTTTACATATTGAATTGTTCTCTTGTTAGCTTCCACTGCTTTCTGCATAGATAATAAAACTAACTCTTCTCCCATATTTTCATAAAAATCTGTTAATAATTCAGCTGAATATGGTGTTAGTAATGTTATATTGTTCTCGTAAAATCCAAATATTTTTTGTAAACCGTCAACACAACTGTCGCTTACATTTACATTTGCATTTACATTTTCATTATCATTTACATTTACATTTTCATTTACATTTTCATTTACATTAGGGGTTTTCTTCAATAACCCCACTGGGGTTTTTTCTTTTTTTGGTCTTCCACCTAATTTCCCATATTCTGCACCCTTCTGTCCATCTTTATATTTCTTAGTATTGGAAAGGATTTGAGGCTTTATTAAAGTAAACATTGTCTTGGTTATTCCTTTTAATTCTGTATCTTGTTCATTTAATGCCAAATCGCAAATTGCATCATACATTTGTAATCTTTCTTTATCTTTTAGGTCTTGCAATGCTTCAAAAAAGCTCCTATAAAACACAAAACTTTCTTTTTCTGCTGACATTTTTTTGCTTTCTCCTTCCGTTTTTTCTAAAAATAAAGGGCAGATATTATGTCTGCCCTTTGCTGTATTATTTCAAAAATTCTTCTATAATTGCATTCTGTATTAATTCCCTGGTCTCTTGATTAATTGGATGTGCTAAATCCTTGTATTCTCCATTTGGTGTTCTCATACTTGGAAATCCTATAAAGAATTGTTGATTATTTTCCATTAGCTTAATATTTTTAATGCATATAGCATTATTTATTACTATACTAGCTACAGCTCTTATTTTATTATTTGTATCTAATTTAACTACTTTTACATCTGTTACTTTTATCATTTTTTATTTCCTCCACTTTATTTAATTATGACATTTGTTGAACGGCACAAATGTCAAAGCCACTCCGTTGTATGAGAGCTACTCATACCCAAGTAGAACCTTAGGAGTATAATCTGCGTGTGGTTCTTTGCTAACTCCACTCTAATAATGTTAAGGATTATGTATTATGCCTTAACGCCCCATAAACTGATATTATCTTAATTCTATGGGCTGGTTATGTTGGTTAGGATTTGCACCTAACATAGTACATATAACAGTTAGTCGTTATCTATTTCTAGCATATGAGTTTCGATTTTCTGTTATTTTACAGCTTTCCTATCTTTCGGTTACTTCCACGACTTATAAATTACAACATAGGTTTATACAAAGCTTACCTTAACTCAATATAGCGTCTACCTATTCCGCCACAACATAACTCTATCCATATTATTTTTAATTTACTACAACCCAATCCTCTGCTAACATATCAGATTGACTCGCTAACCACCCTAGTTGAACTCCTGATGTCCCTACAAATGCTATAGCTTTATTTCCTATTGCATTATGCTCTGCATTTATTATTTCTCCTTTTGTATTTTTATAACTTATATTAACTGCCAATTCTATATATTGTCCTTTTCCATTCCAACCTTCTCTTTGAACTCTCATACCATTTTTTAATCTTTGAATTGCTTGTCCAAAATCCATATTTTTTTCATTTTCCATAATAAATTCCTCCTATTTTTTATATCTTTATCTCTCCCGTATGTATTTTGGTATGACACACTCTACATACCTCTATTAAATTATCCTTTGTATCATTTCCACCACTGCCCTTTGACTTCTTATGATGCTTTTCTGTTTGGCCTGTTTTACCACATAATTTGCATTTGCCTTTTTTATCTTTTAACAATTTCTTATTTACTACTCTTTCATTTTTAGGTACAGGGTTGAAACTACTTCTTAAATCTTTTACTATCATCTCTAACCACGTACCTTTGTAAATATTTCATCACTAAAAAACTCATTTAAAGTCATTCCTGTTCCTTTGCATATTCTAGTAATTGTTAATAACTTTGGATTCTTACTGTTGCCATTAACAATGTTTTCTAATGTTGATTGAGTAATTCCACAAATAATGCATAACTTGTTTATTGTGATTTTTCTCTCGTTGCATATTTTCTTTATCTTCTTTGTTACTGCTTCTGCTATTGTCATAATTCCCTCCTTATTATGAGGGCCTTGTGCTACTAATAAATTAAAATTTCCTTACTTATACTTTTTTAACTTCTATTAGTAGCACTATCCCAACTATTTAATAAGCTATCTATCTCTGCTTTACTTTTTGTTTCTATATTCAAACTTTTAGCTAACTGCACTAATATTTCAATTAGTAAACTCATTTCTTTACTGTCATATGTGCTTGAACCATAGTAGCAATTTACTTTTACGCATTTGTCCTTTCTGCTTACTTCCTGAACTAAAAAACCTAAACCTTGCTTTTCCCATATTCTTTTAAAATTCTCGAATGTCTTTTCTTGTGCTATAAAAGGCTCAAATGTACCTATCTGCAGAATTGCATCTTTGTATACTTCTTCTTTGGTTGTTATTCCATTTTTGCTCAGTTCTTTGGCAATTCTGTCACATAATACCCAACAATACGCATTTGCGTCCAAACTTCTCTTTTTTCGCCATTTCTTTATCTCAATAGATAACTTGTCCGCTTTTATTTCTTCTAAGCTCAAAATTGATTTTCGCTCGTCTAACAGCAATGTTATTTTGGGTTTGTTAGTCTCGTAGTCTATCGACATATCTTTTATTGTCGCTGTACTTTGCATATATCAACTATGCTCCTTTTTTGATTATTTTTTGAAACTCTGTTATTACTCCCATATAGTCTTTTAATTTTATTTCTCTTGTATTTGTATAGCCAAATTTGTTCAATATTTCTGTTACCTTTTCATCCGATAAATTATTATTTGCTATAGAACTTTCTAATGCTTTTGCTTTTTGTTCTGATATTACTGTATTATCTGCTTCTATTGCCATTTTCTCGTCAGTTTCTGCTGAACTTATCTTGTCTGGGTCTTCTCCTGTAGGTATTGCAAATGTTCTTAATAACATATATTTATAAGCATAAGTCATAGCTTTTCCAACACCTTTATCCTGTGTATCTACTCCTGTTCCATTGCTCTCTACTTCTATGTAATCGTTTACATCTTCTATGTTTTGTATTCTATATTTAACGTGTACACTTGTTAGCATATTTACTGATTTGTCTGTTCTTATAAGCTCTTTGTTCTCACTTTGTTGCTCTACTGGAATAATTACTATTCCTTGTTTAACCAATTCATTTCTTACAGTTGTTGTTACTTTTTCTTCTGAAATAGCTTTATACTTTGTGTTTCCAAATTCGACTTTGTCATCTTTAGTCAAATATTCAATCTCTTTCATTACTGCATTTATTTTTTCAAAGATATTCACTATACAAGCCCCCATTCTCTATCCAATTTATCTTGATATTCTCTATCTGCCATTTCTAATTCATATTCTAAATTTGGTATATCTTCGTCACATTCTTCTTTTATCCAATTTGCACTAAAATACCACTCTACTATCATTTCTTTAAATTCTTCTTGCTCTATATCGTTAGTAGGTATCAACTCTATTCCCAGCTTGTCTAACACATAATCAAGTGCATCTTCTTCCATTACTACTGTATTATCTTTTAAACTACGATATTGTTTCATTTTTGCTTCCCTCTCTTGCAATCTCATTTAATCTATGCTAAAATGAAATTGCAGTTTATATAAATGTTTTTGTTGAACTAGATTGTTTTAGCGAGCTATCTAGTTCTATTAATTTGCTTGTAATATCATTCATTTTGTTCCTTATAATTGTCTCAGTTAATTGTGCTGATTTAAGACTTGTTATTCCACCCTCATGTGCTGAAGAAATTAGATTCAAGGTTTGTCCAAATTCTTCTAGCTCATTTATAAGTCTTCTAGTTAGTTCTTCGTTTTTAGCTTCTAATTGTACAAGTCTGTTGCCTTGGTTGTTTATTATCTTTGTGTTTCTTCCAAACATATTCCCTCACTCCTTTCTATTTAAATATTGCTTCTGCTACTAGTGGAACGAATATTTTTAACATTACCACCATAGCAATTGCTGTCTTTAATAATTCATACTTTTGCTTATAACTTATTCTTCTCATTTGTTATTCACCTCCTTAAATTACTCTCATTTGTTCTAAATTAATTCTTCTCTTCTCAAAGTCTATATCTATTTTTCTGCTTCTTACTTTCTTCTTTACTGGTATAGCTTTTATTAACTTGTATTGTGCTTCTTGCTTTAAATATTCTGCAAATTCTTCAACGTCTTTTCTACTATATCTATAATCCTTCTGCCCTATTGGAATTACTTTCAAACCATTTCGTATAAATTTCTGTGTTACAGTTGTTTCTTTGACTTTGAAATATTCTGCAACTTCCTTTGTTGTTAGTAATTGTTCTTCCATCTATCTCCCCTCCTTTTTATTGATTTTTCTTATCTTCCGTTGTATAATTAGTCCACACCTATGATAAAAATATTTCAATTCATCGAAAGTGAGGTGTATATTCTATGAATACTTACGAATTAGCTGGTAATATCGTTATCGCAATGCTTAATAATAACAAACTACACTCAGTTAACGATGTTACTGAAGCTTTCACTCAAATACATAAGACAATCCTTGAGCAATAATTTTTACAATACTTTAGCTATCTCGCACATAGCTAGAGTATTTTTTTGCATTGTTTCTTCTATAGCTACACTAACAGTCATACTTTGATTTGCTGTTTTCTCTAACAAATCATTTCTTCTGTTCAGTCTTTTAAATTCGTCCATTAAATAATCTCTTGTATTCATTTGCTTTACCTCCTCCTCTAACATATACCATTAACGCTGATGCTGAAAATCGTAACTAAAGATATTGCATATACAGAATAAATCCAGCTCGTCTCTGGGTTTATTTTTTTATGCCATATAATTATTGCTATCACTTCAAATATTCCTAGTATGGCTATACATATACTTCCTATCATATACTAGCTCCCTTCGGTTTGTTGCTTTAAACATTTTGTTGAATTTATACTTAAAAAAATATCCGCTATACTACAATCATAAAGTTTTGCCATCTTTTCTTTTAAAGAATCACTAGGATTTCTATCTCCATTTTCCAACATTGACAAATATTCTTTAGTTATCTCCAACAGTCTAGATGCTTGCTCTTGTGTCAGTTTTTTATCTTTTCTTAACTCTTGTAAAGTTTTCTTTTTCACTCTTGGTTACACCTCCTCAACAATTTGTTGAACTTATTATATTAAACATTTCGTTGAATGTCAATACTTTTTCAAAACTTTTTATACATTTTGTTTAAATACGTTGACACTGTAAGAAAAAAACTTTACAATATGTTTAAGAAGTTAAACAATTTGTATTATATTTATTGTATTATGTAAAGGATGATTATTATGAATAGATTAAAATTTTTAAGAAATGAAAGAGGAGAAAGTTTAGAAAAGATTGCTAACTATTTGAATGTAACTATACAAACAATTTCAAATTATGAGGGTGAAAGAAGAGATATGAGTCCTGACACTATTATTAAATTAGCAGAATATTTTAATGTTTCAACTGACTATTTGTTAGGAAAATCTGATGTCCGAAATCCAGAACAAACCACCGAAGACCCACTAGGTCTTTCTAAAATTGGCTTCAATATGGACAATTACACCCCTCCGAATGATACACAAAGAGAACAAATAAAAGGACTATTGGAAGTAATATTAAAAGATAATAAAAAGGAGAATAAATAATATGATGAAAGATTCTAATACTCCTATTCCTAATTCTTCAAATGACAAAATCCCATTCAACTACGCTATATATATTATTTTATCAATTATAATTATTGCTACATTATCAGTTTCCTGTAGTAAGCTTTATTATGAAAACTCTGAATTAAAGAAAGAAACTGAATTGAAATGGTCACAAATATCAAATCTTAACTCTACAATTTACAATTTAAGAGAAGAGATAGCTTCTTATGATGTACAAATATTGAAACTTGAAAAACAAGCTAATTTTATGAATACATATATCGCTATATGTCCTGTTGACGGTAAAGGATTATTCCATCAATATGGTTGTGATAATTATAACAAATATGATACTTTTCAAATCCACGACATTCTATCAGCAGAAAAAAACGGCTTTGCACCGTGCAGTCTCTGTGAAAATAATATCACTGCGGAACCTAACACTGAACAAACCGTATATGTAACCGATACTGGCTCTAAATATCATAGAAGTGGCTGTTCTTACTTAAAGAGTAAAAATGCAATAACTAAAGAAAAGGCAATTCAACAAGGTTATTCTGCTTGTAGTAGATGTAATCCTTGAAGATAGGAGAAATAAATATGAATCTAAATAATTTATATGATTTAGCTGAAAAAGAAAAAATAAAAATATACAATTGGCATATCGAAGATTCTAACGGTATTTTTATAAATATAGATAAAATAAATGCTATTGCTTTGAACTACAATCATTTAGGCACATGCTTAGAAGAAAAATGTGTCCTTGCTGAAGAACTAGGACATTATTATTACGATGCGACCTATTCACCATATTGTAATGACCTGCAACTTATTTCGAAACAAGAATACAAAGCAAAGAAATGGAGTTATTATGCTCTTGTTCCTTTCGAGAATCTTTGTAAAGCAATTTTAAATCGGAGTTAATACTCTTTATTCCCTTGCCGATTATTTTGAAGTTACAGAAGAATATATGCATAATGCAATAGAATTTTATAAATCAAAATATGGAGATGAATTATATGGCTGGATATAAAAGAGAAGTTCGCCCAGGAGTATGGCGACTTGAATATCAGTACGAAGGAGAAAAGTATAGTAAGAATGTGAAGGCTAACAGTCCATCAGAAGCTTCTAGATTATTAGCAGTTTTCGTTTCAGAAGTTGAAAACATGGATTTTAGTAAGAAAAATAATATAACATTCGTTTCTTTTGCTCAAATCTGGTTGGACCAATATGCAAGACCTAACCTAAAGCAAAATACTGTTGATATATACATACAAATGTTAAACTCAAAAATACTTCCTGCGTTAGGAAATAAACATATAAATAAAATAAATAAATTAGTATTAACAAGTTTTTATAATAGCCTAAAAGAAAATTATGACTCATCAACTAAAACTATTAAAAATTATCATGGCTTAATATCTTGTATATTTCAGCTTGCTGTCGAATGGGAATATTTAAAATTTAACCCTTGTTCAAATTTAAAGTTGCCTAGAAATGATAAGAATCTAAATGTAACAAAATTCTTAACACCAAAAGAATTAAATATCTTTCTAAACTATTTGAACAAAGAAGATAATTACGAATTAAAAACACTAGTCAATTTAGTTGTTTATACAGGAATTAGAAAAAGCGAAGCTCTTGGACTTACTTGGAATAATATTCAATTCGATGAAGGATATATCTATATAAAACAATCAAAAATCACGACAGCTTCTGGCGATCTAATTGCTCAAACAAAAAATACTTCAAGTCAAAGAATTATACAAGTTCCTAGTAAAATACTAGACATGTTGAATAACTTACCAAGGACAAACGAGTTCGTCTTTAATGTAAGGTCAGCTACTTTAGGTAAATGGTTTAACAAATTTATATCTAATCATCAATGTATTCCTAAAATAACATTACATAAATTAAGACATACTCACGCAACCTTGTTGTTATCTCAAAATGTAGATATAAAATCAATTTCTTCTAGATTAGGACATTCTGAAACTTCTACTACATTAAATATATATAGTCATGTACTTTATGAAAATGATAAAAAAATAGCAGAAATGTTAAACAACATTTAATTTTTTATGTCAGCATTTCGCCTATTTTTCGCCTGTTTTATAGTATTAAAAACTAAAACCCTTGCAACTCAAGGGTTTGTTTTGGCTGGGGTACTAGGATTCGAACCT
>CAYXUA010000006.1:0-21580 GCA_964468015.1 uncultured Clostridium sp.
TAGAATTGAATAATCCTAAAATTATGGAAATGATTTATAAAAATGGTACTAAATTAAAAAAGTGGATTAGATTAAGACAAACTGGAGAAGAAACCACAATAACTATAAAAAAGATAATAAATAATAGTAAAGAGTATCAAATGGATAATGTGCAAGAAGTAGAAATTCCAGTACCTAATATTGAAATTGGGAAAGAATTGCTAGAAAATTTGGGATATTATCCAACAAATCATCAAAGAAAAATGAGAATAGCATATGATTATAGAAACACAGAAGTGGTTATAGATAAGTGGCCTAAAATTAAACCGTATGTGGAGATTGAAGGAAAATCAAAGAAAGAAATATGTAGCGTGATTAAAGATTTAGGATTTAAAGCAGAAGATATGAAAGTGATGAATACTGAAACTGTATATGAACTAAGTGGAATCAATTTATATGATTTTGAGGATTTAGATTTTGATGAAAAAGAAGAAAAATATGTTGCAGAATTAATGAAAGAATATAAAGATGAGAAAAAACATTCAGTAATTGCTATAAGTGGAATGCCAGCAGCAGGAAAGACTACTCTTTCACAAGAATTAATATCAAGGATGACTAATTTGATATATTTTGATTTTGGAGCATTTTTCAGACCAATAGCTTTACATTTAACTAGGGACAAAAAAATGTCGTTAGAAAAATTAGAACGAATAGTAAGTGAATCACAGGTTAAAGAAATGATGGAAGAATTAAAATTAGGATATAGAAAAAATAACAAGCAGTGTGAAATCTCTATAAATGGACATTTTTTTGAAGAAAAAGAATTATATAATCCTGAAATGAATAAATTAACTGTTGATGTAGGAGCTTGTTTTGGAGATACTTTAAATATATATATAAAAGACATTATTGATAAAATAAGACAGGAAAATCCAGTATTACTAAATGCGAGACGACCTTTTGCCGTGTACAACGATATATCAGAGCATTTTTTTTGCAAAGCTGATTTTAATAAAAGAGCTGAACGAAAAGCAATTTTAGAGAAAACATCGTTAGAAGAGGCAATTAACAGGTTAAAAGCTAGAGATGAAAAAGAGCAAAAAGCAGAATTTTGGAATACATATCCGTTTACAAAAGTAATAGATACTACTGAAATTGATATTACTACAGCTCTAAATATTGTTCAAGAACATATTAGCGGAAAGGCAAACCAAATAAACGAAGTACAAAAGGAAAAAGATGAATATTGTAGATAAATTTGATTATATAAGGAGAGAAAAATGTATAAGTTAGGAAATTTGACAATAGTTCTTCCTAGTTATAATTGCGACAAAAATTGTCCCTTTTGTATAGCAAAAAACAACAAGAAATTTAAGGGAGAAAAAGAAGACTTTGTATCATTAGCTAATCAATTAAAAAAATTAAAAGAAAATGGAATTAAATTTGATAGAATTGTATTAAGTGGAAATGGAGAACCATCTTTGTATAGTATTGAAGAACTAAAAGAATATGCTAAAATAATTAAAGAAAATGAAGAATTATTTGATACATTAAGGGTACATACTTCTGGAAATATTTTTTGGGAGAAAGAAAAATTTGAACTATTTAATAATTTAGTATCAAATGTGGAATTTGATGTATTAAGACTTGTGGTAAATGCTAGTAAAGATATGAGATTTTTAGGATATAATAGAGACTATACGCAATCAGAACTATTTAAAAGAGCTAAAAAAATTAAAATAGATATAGGTTTAACTAAAAATTTGGAAAGTGAAGGATTCTCTGAATTGATAGAGGAGTTAATTGACAATAATAACAATATAGGAATAATTAGATTTAAAAATTTAATGAGTGGTGAGAATGAGCAAAGTAAACAGGCAACATGGGTAAGAGAAAATCAAATGACAAAAAAAGAGTTTATGTGTTTTGCTAATGATTTATTGGAACATTGTAAGTCAACAACAATAAATAACTTAAAAACAAAGAATGGTACAAAGATAATAATAGAAAACTCTGGAAATTATCTCAAAGATATAGTGTATAGCAATGGAGAGTTAAGAGATTATTCAGAAAAAAAACTAGATATAATAGAGATGAAAAATATGGCTATGAAAGTTGACAATACAAAAGAACTAATATATGATGAAGAAAGATAATAGGAGGTTATAAATATGAAAGTAAATAATGAAGTGACATTAAAAATAAACGGAGATATGGAGCAATTTAAGAAAATATTAGAAGAAAAAGGATATAAAGAAAAGGGACATTTTGTTTTATATGATACCTTTATGGTACCTAGTAATTTAGAAATTGAAGATATGTCTACTAGAGACATTATTTCAAAAGCAATAATTATAAGAGAAGTCGATGATATTGCTAAAAATGAAGTTAGAAGAGACATATCATATAAAATGAAAAAATTTAATGATAAAGGTGAAATTTTAGAACAAAAAAGTATTAGATTAAAAATATTGAATTGTGAAGATGCGGAAAAATTTATGGAAGCAATCGGATATAAAAAAATAATGAACATAATTGAAGAAGATTATGATTATGAAAAAGATGGATTTGGTTTAACTACTAAAGATGTAAAAAATGGTGATAAAATGATTGAGGCTGAAACACAAATTGATAATGAAGCTCTTGATACCATAGATAAAATAAAAGAAAAATTAAAAATAGAAAATATGCCGTTAGATTTTTCAGACTGTTTTATAAAAAAAGCAGAAGTAGAATTGAATAGAATATTAGGAAGATAGGAGAAAGTCTGAATGATAGATTTACATATGCATTCAAAGCATTCAGATGGTACTTATAGTGTAGTTGAAATATTAAAAAAAGTAGAAAAAATGAATTTAGAATATATTTCTATTACAGATCATAATACTTGTAGTGCATACCAAGAATTAAAGAATATAGATGTAGAAAAATATTATAAAGGAAAAATAATTACTGGAATAGAATTAAATACAAGGGTTATAGATATTCCAATAGAGATTTTAGGATATGATATAGATGTGGAAATAATGCAAAAAAACTTAAAAGGAATATACCTAACTCCTGAAGAAAGAAATAATCTAGAAATTAAACGATTGTATAAAAAATGTTTAGAGTCAGGAATCGAATTAGGAGAAAACTTTTTGACTAATTATTCATCAGAGAAATATGCGTCTCAATATTTACATGAAATGTTAACAAAAAATGAAAGCAATAGAAGATTAGTGGATGATGATGCTTGGAATGATAGTTTGGTTTTATATAGAAAATATATGTCAGAGCCTAATAGTGCATTCTTTGTGGATATGAACGATGTGTTACCAACTTTGGAAAAAACAATAGAGTTAATAAAACAAGCAAAAGGCAAAGTATTTGTACCACATATATTTGGATATAAGCATAATGCTAAAAAGGTTTTAAAACATATATTAGAGAATTATAAGATAGATGGTTTGGAATGTTATTATTCTACATTTACTGCTGAACAAACTAAAAAACTAACTAAAGTATGTAATGAAAGAAAAATGCTAATCTCTGGTGGAAGTGATTATCATGGGCTGAATGAACCGAGAATAGAAATGGGAATAGGAAAAGGTGATTTGCAAATAGGAAAATCGGTAATTAGTAATTGGCAAAATGTAAAAGAAATTGATAAATACAATGAAGAACGATAATAAATATACTAAAAGAGGAATATGGATATATACCTCTTTTAGTACTATAATATAGTCATTAAAAATATTCATACAGGTTAAAAGGTAAAAAGTGAGAGAAGAAGGATATATATATGATTTAAAAGGGAGTGAAACATAATGAAATATTTTAAAAAGTTAATAGGAGAAAGAATATACTTATCTCCACTGAATAGTAATGATGCAGAAAAATTTACAGAATGGTTAAATGATTTTGAAACAACTGACTATATAGGAAAAAGTGATTCAGTAATGACAGTTGATGAAGAAAGAAAATTTTTAGAACGAGAGCTAAATCCAAATGCTAGATGTTTTGTGATTGTTACATTGGAAAATGATGAAGCAATAGGAACTGTTTCGTTAGAAAAAATAAGCGGAATACATAGAACAGCAGCATTGGGAATATTTATAGGTAATAAAGATTATAGAGATAAAGGATATGGAACCGAAGCTATTAAATTAGTATTGGATTATGGATTTAATTATTTGAACCTAAATAGTATAAGATTAGACCTAATGGAATTTAATGAAAGGGCGTTAAAATGCTATCAAAAGTGCGGTTTCAAAGAATATGGAAGGCAAAGAAAATGTAGATTTGTAAATGGAAAATATTATGATATAATAGCTATGGATATTCTTGCAGAGGAATTCAAAGAGATTGCTATAAAAAATAAGAATATATAATAAGAGGAAAGATAGGTCAAAGTGTAAATATGAGTAAAAATAGAGCATCTGCAATAATTCCATATAATAATGGAATTATTCTAATACAAAGAATAAAAGGAAATAAAGAGAATTTGCACGAATATTATGTAATACCAGGAGGAGGGCAAGAAAAAGGAGAAACAATAGAACAAGCTACTTTAAGGGAAATACAAGAAGAATTAGGAATAGAAATAGAGCTAACTCAAAAGTGTTACGAAATAGATAGCGAAGACAGAAAACAATACTTTTTTGTTGCAAAGTATAAATCAGGGGAAATAGGAACAGGCACAGGTGAAGAAATGACAAATAGAAATTATGAAAAATATGGTTCATATATTCCGACAGTAATTCCAAAAGAAAACATCAAGGATATAAATTTACTTCCACAAGAAATAAAAGAGATTATTTTAAGGGATATAAATATAATTTTTCAATAACAATAAAGGAGTAAAAATAGGTATGAAAATATTTATTCTTACTCCTTTATTTTTGTGTTGACAAAAGAAAAAGAATAATATATAACCATAAAATGAGATGCTCGGACAACAAAAGAAAAAAAGGAGGAAAAATGAAGAAAAGTCATGTAACCCTTGCAGTTGCACACACTTATAATTTATTAGAGAAAATAAGGGTAGAAACACCAGTAATGGCTAGTATATATAGATGAGAAAATTTTACAAGAGAAACTATTCCTAATGATTTAATATTAAAAATGGCTTTTACCAATCTAGGTATGGAAGAAATGCAGGTGGAATTTAATGCAGAACCGTTCTATTATGCAGCAACAGTGCCTGGTGAACAAATGAAAAAATCAGTTCAAAACATATTTGGTAGAAATATGTTGATGCAGATTTTATTGTTGTAGATGAGCCTGTATTTTATAATTATACAGCTTGGAAACAGGAAGTTAGTTATTATGAAGAGAAAAATGAATATATTGCTGGAATTACGGAAGGTGGTGGCGCTACCTTGCTATGGATTGACGAGAGGGTTCAAAAAGCTATTAAATATGATAACAAAATAGAAATTTATGTAAATACAGCATTCATAGGTATAAAATATGGAGATGATGAGATTTCAAACATATATAAAGGATATGACTTTACTAGAAAAGAATTTGTAAATAAAGTAGACGAAATGTCTTTAAGCGATTATGCAAGTGTTAGCTTTGGCGAGCCAGGCGAAGTAGATGAAAATGTTCGTAATAGAGTAAAAATGGCATACAACAATTAAATACTTATGTTTACACATTTGAAAAAGACTCAACAGATGGACAATATTATTTGAGTGCATTCAATAAAGCAGAATAAAACAAAAAGCGATTTACAATTTTTACTGTATATAGTAAAATAATGTAAATCGTTTTTATTTTATGGAGATGAGTTATGGAAGAATATGGGGATTTGTATGATAAAGATAGAAACAAATTAAATAAAGTGGCTAAAAGGGGAGATAAACTTGATAAAGGTAAATATCATTTGGTAATAAATGCTTGGATAAAAAACAAGAATAACCAATTTTTAATGACCCAACGATCTGCTAATAAAAAATTTGCATATATGTGGGAATGTACGGGTGGTTCAGCAATAAAAGGAGAAACTTCAATTCAAGCAGCTGTAAGAGAAATTAAGGAAGAACTAGGAGTAAATATAGATGAAAGTACAGGAAGACTTATAGGAACAACATTGAGATATTATCCTAACAGACCAGATATTTTAGATGTATGGCTATTTGAAAGTGATGTCTCAATAGAAAATATAAAAATACAAGAAGACGAAGTATGCGATGTTATGTGGCAAGTGTAGAGGTAATACAGAAATTGTTCAGCGAAAATAAATTTGTAGCTAATGCTTTTTTCGAAAATATACTTGCCATAGGAAGTAATAATTTATAGGAGGTAAAGTTTATGGTAAATTTAGAATCATATGTTGGCAATATAGTAGAGGTAAAAATGGATAGACTAATGGGAACAAGACATCCGAAACACGGATTCATATATCCAGTTAACTATAGATATGTGCCTAATACTATTAGTGGTGATGGTGAAGAAATTGATTGCTATGTATTAGGCGTATTTGAACCGCTTGAAGAATTCAAAGGAAGATGTATATCTGTTATACACCGAACAAATGATAATGATGACAAGTTGATTATAGTACCAGAAAACAAAGAGCATTCTGATGATGTGATTAGAGCTTTGACTGAGTTTCAAGAAAGATTTTTTGAAAGTATAATTGTTAGATAAAAATATTCTTGTAAAATAATCTAGTTTTCATTCGTATTGTTTGAAAAAATAAGAAAGGAAATAGAATAATAAATATGAAATCAAAAAATATAATAATTATCATAGAGTTAATAGTAATAATATTTTTAGGATATTTATTTTGGGAAAATGCTAATGCAAGTACTCATATTGTTAAAATTGATAGTATAACTAGTAACACAATAACTGCCTACGAATTAGAATATATAGGAGATTCTACATATCTAGAATATTATAGATTCTTGGGTGATGATGCTCCGATTTTTGATAGTAATTGGAAGAAAATTAAAGTTTCCGATTTAAAAGTAGGAGATACTTTAGCTGTTATTTTAAAACCAGGAGCAATAATTACTACAACAGCCCCAGCCATACTTGATGATATTTTAAGGATAAATGTTCTAAAGAAAACGTCGGACGAAATAGTAGAATAAAGGAAAAGATTAATTTTTGTTAGGAGTTAGAAAATAAATTTACTAACTCCTATAAAAATTAAAATCAAACCAGCAATAATACTCCAAATATTATCAGGTATATTAGGATTACTTTTAAGTTTATTGCCTAAAAAACCACCTATAGATAAAAAAGCAAACTGAAATAAGGAAACCAAAATTGGGAACCAAATAGAAGTAATGCCAATTATACTACTACCAATAGAAACACCAATAGAGTCTAGTGATAAAGCCATAGCAAGGAATAGAGCCTCTTTGGCATCGATATTATTAGAATTATCTAAATCAGAATATTTGGGATTACGAATGATTTTGATTGTAATTCCAAAAGATTTTAAGAAAAATTCATATACATTTGCATGCTGAAGATTATGATTAGGTAAATCTTCAGCAATTTTATCTTTTTTTACTGCCTGAAAAATAATCCATAATCCCATAGCACATAAAATTAGCCCACCAACTAAATTACATAAAAAGGTAGAAAGAAAACTAGATAGGGTACTTCCAATAGCCAAAGAAAGAGACGTAATCACAAAAGAAATAATAAATAAAGTAAGCTTGGCTAAATGAGAAATTCTAGTGTTTTTTAAACCGTATGTAATTCCAGTTCCTAAAGAGTCAATACTTACACATAATGCTAACATAATGTAATTATAAAGCATAAAAATTCCTCCAATTAGGTGAGATATATTAAAGCACCTTATATAAAATATGTAAACTAAATTAAAAGGTTCATAAATTTAGGACAAGGACATATATATTAAATATAAATAAAAACAAAGGAGAGGATATATATGTGGCATACTAAAGAAGTTAATGAAATTGCGAAAGAATTTAGGACCAATATAGGTATTGGACTAAATGAGAAGCAGGTAGAAGAAAGACGACTGAAATTTGGAGAAAATAAATTAGCTGATAAGAAAAAAGAAAATATATTTATCAAATTCTTAAAACAATTTAATGATTTTATGATAATTATACTAATAATCGCCTCAATAATATCTGCGGTAGTAGCAAAAATGGATGGCTCAGGAGATTATATTGATTCGATAATCATAATTGCAATAGTTGTATTTAATAGTATTATGGGATTAATACAAGAGGCAAAAGCTGAAAAGTCTTTAGAGGCTTTAAAAACAATGACAGCACCAGTTTCAAAAGTAAAAAGAAATGGGAAAATTGTTAATGTAAAAGGAACAGAGCTGGTTCCAGGAGATATTGTAATATTAGAATCTGGTAATTATGTACCTGCAGATGCAAGATTAATATCAAGCTCAAATCTGAAAGTGGAAGAATCAAGCCTAACAGGAGAAACAGCACCAGTATTAAAAGAAGCAAATGCTGTTTTAAAGGAAGATATTTCAATAGGAGATACTATTAATATGGTATTTTCATCAACAATAATAGTAAATGGACATGGAGAAGCAATTGTAACAGAAACAGGAATGAATACAAAAGTAGGAAAAATAGCTAAAATGATAATAACAGATGAAGCACCACAAACACCAATTCAAAAGAAGCTTGCAGAAGTAGGAAAAACCTTAGGAATTTGTTGCATAATTATATGTATATCTATATTTATAATAGGAATTTTCAAAAAGATTTCGCCGATAGAAATGTTTATGACTTCAGTTGGTCTAGCAGTGGCTGCAATTCCAGAGGGATTACCAGCAATAGTTACGATAATGCTATCAATTGGGGTAACTAAAATGGCTAAGAAAAATAGTATAATAAGAAAATTACCAGCAGTTGAAACATTAGGAAGCAGTAGTGTTATTTGCTCAGACAAAACTGGAACTTTAACTCAAAATAAAATGAAGGTGGTAGAAGTAGTAACTAGTGTACAAAATGCAGAAAATAAAAGGTTTTTATTGGAACTTGGAACAATGTGCACAGATGCTCATATGGAAAGTACAAACGGAAGAAAATTGGTGACTGGTGAAGCTACAGAAATTGCAATTGTAAATGCTGCCTTAGATGAAAATATAGATAAGGATAATTTGTATACTAAAATGGAAAGGGTAAAAGATATACCTTTTGATTCTACTAGAAAAATGATGTCTACAATACATAAAAATAATGGAGGATTTAGAATAATTACCAAAGGAGCACCAGATGTTATAATAGGCAAATGTAGCAAATATAAGGACGGAAATTTATTAAAAAATATGGATCAAATAATGAAACAAAAAATAGAGGAAGCAAATTTAAACATGGCACAGAAAGCTTTAAGAGTGATTGCTGTTGCATATAAAGATGTAAACAATATTCAGGGAAATATTGACTCTAAAACGATTGAAAATGATTTGATATTTGTTGGATTAATAGGAATGATAGACCCACCAAGGGAAGGAGTAAAAGAAGCGGTTGCAACTTGTAGAAAAGCAGGAATTAAAACTGTAATGATAACAGGTGACCATATAGTTACCGCAAAAGCTATAGCAAAAGAATTAGGAATATTAAGAATGAATGATTTGGCAATAACGGGTACTGAGTTAGATAAAATAAGCGAAACAGAGTTGGAGAGAAATATAATGAGATATTCTGTATTTGCAAGAGTTTCACCAGAACATAAGGTTAGAATTGTGAAAGCTTTTAGAAAAACAGGAGCAGTAGTTGCAATGACTGGTGATGGAGTAAATGATGCACCAGCACTCAAAAATGCAGATATAGGAATAGCAATGGGATTAAATGGCACAGATGTAGCCAAAAATGCAGCAGATATGGTGTTAGCAGATGATAATTTTGTAACGATAATAGAGGCGGTAAAACATGGTAGAAATATATTTGACAATATTAGAAAAGCAATTCATTTCCTTATAGCAACAAACGTAGGGGAAATAGTAACCATATTTTTAGGACTGCTTATGTGCTTGAAATCTCCACTTTTGGCAATTCAGTTATTATGGATTAATCTAGTAACAGATTCGCTTCCAGCTATTGCCTTAGGGTTAGAACCGCCAGAAAAAGGTATCATGAATAGGAAACCAAGAGATTCTAAGAAGGGACTATTTGCAGACGGATTATGGGGGAAGATATTCCTAGAAGGAACAATGCTAGGAATACTAACCTTACTATGTTTCTCAATAGGAAATAAATTATATGGATTAGAAGTTGCTAGAACAATGGCATTTGTAAGTCTGGGAATGCTAGAGCTTGTTCACAGCTTTAATATAAAAAGTGAGCGCTCAATATTTGAAGTACGGAATGTTTGAAAATAAGTATTTATTAGGTGCTTTTGTATTAGGAGCATTAATGCAAATAATTGTAGTAATTGTTCCAAGCTTTGCAGAAGTGTTTAAATTAGTGCCTCTAAGTCAAACACAATGGTTATATACTTTAGGAATATCAATTCTGCCACTTATTATTGTTGAATTACAAAAGAAATTAAATGAGTTTAAATTTGGAAAAGTAATCTATCAAAAATATGAGGGAAATTTAAGAGCGTAATAAGTAGATATAATATTTATAAGGTTTTCGACTTGAAAATGACAAATAATCTAGACAATTTTTGAACAATAATATATAATAACCACATAAAGCAAAAGAACAGAAAAGTATGACGAGCATTAGCTTGCTAAGGAGAAAAAAGAGATGAACAAAAGAGTAAACGCTGGAAGCCTTGCGGCTGTACACACAATATTAATAAAAATAAAGAGAATAAACATATAAGAAAGCACAATAAACCTGAGGGAAAAACTTAGGTCTATTGTGCTTTTTTAGAAATATATGACAAAACCCGCGTAAGGTTAGTACTAAATTAATAAAATATGTTACAATGAAAAAAAGCGTTTGCAATAATAAAGAAGAGTTGCAAATGTTCAAACTAAAGAGGAACGAGAAATATTAAATACAATAGAGCAATCTTTACAAAATCATATAGGAACAACAGGAGGAGGTACTACAATTATAGATAGCACATAAATAGCAAGTAATCCGAGTGAATATTATGGAGGAGTAGTAGCAAATTATACATGTACTAACAGTGCAGCAGTAAATGCATGGAAAATCTTTTATGCAGAAAGTAGTAATATATACTTAATGGCAGATGAATATATTGCATATAATTATGTGCCAAATGGAAGAGGAGGAAGTGCAATATATAAGAATAGTACATATGCCGATTATGCAATAGGAGGGCCAACGCTAGATATGTTTGTAGCATCATATAATCAAAAGTATCTAGATTTAAATATAGGATATTCACATGATAGCACAGGATATAAAGTAGGAACAGGTGGAGAAAGTAGTTCATATTCAATAAGTGGATTGGATACTACAGACAGTACTTATGTAATAAGTGACACTAGCAAAGCATCCGCGATGTGGCTCGCTGCCTCGTCTGCCTATAACGCTAGCAGTATAATGGCTGTTAGCTATAACGGCTACATGGACTACAATCTCTATAACAGTGACTATCCGGGGTTCCGTCCGATAGTTTGTCTAAAATCTAACGTACAATTGGAAAAACAACAAGATGGTACATACGTTATCAAGTAAATTTAAAAAAGTAAATGAAACATATAATTCCAAACAAGACTCAATAGAGTCTTGTTTTTTCGAATATCTTATGATAAAATCAAATCATAATAAACGAAATAAATGGGGTAGAAATGAAATTTCGGTTAAGTAAAGAAGTAAATAGTTTAATAACAGAAATATCAAAGAAATATAAATATACAATGAAAATATTTGGTTCACGAGCAACAGGAAAATATAGAGTGAATTCAGATATAGATATAGCTGTATTTGGTGAGGTTTCTAAGCAAGATAAGTTTAATATAATGAATGATTTTGATTTGTTAAATATTCCATATAAAATAGATTTAGTATTTGTTTCAGAATTGGAAAAAGAAGAGTTGATAAAGGAAATCCAAACTAAAGTAGTGAAAATATAGTGGAGAGATTTGAAAAATTAGAGAGAAGATTAAATCAGTTAATAAAGTAATAGCTTATAAAATCTCTAGGAATAAGGTGGGAGAGCTGGAAGGGATTGCGGTCAAAAAATATAAAAATTAAGGCTTAAAAATATAGCATTTTATTTCCATTGACAAAAATAGACAAAAAGTTTAGAATAAACTTAGGTGATTTACTAATGAAGCATGGGAAAAAAGGTATAGAAACAAACAAGGCAATTTCTATTATAGCAATAGTTGTAGCAATTTTAAGTAATGTGGTATTGTGGTCGATAGTGATGAATAATATCATATTGGAGACCTCAACATATGCATATACAATAGAACCAGAGCTAGAACAAAGTAATGCTATGCAGATTAGCTTGACTGAAATAATAAATGAAAATACATCTGAAAAGATAACAGAAGAAATATTTGTTGAAGAAGAAGATATAGAATACAAAGCAGTTTATATAGATAATTCTGAACTCCCAAAAGGAAGTATACAGATATTACAAGAAGGACGAGATGGAAAACAAAATATTATAACAAAGAGAACTTATTGTAATGGTGAGTTAGTAAAAGAAGAAACAGACACTAAAATTACTATTTCAGCAACAGATAGAATTGTTCAAATAGGTACAGCAAATTATGAGAGTAACTATAAAGTAAAAGTTGGAGATTATCTATATGTAACATCACAAACTGCAAGTGTAAGAATGGAACCAGATAAAAATTCTGAGAAAGTACTTACAATAAATAAAGAAACGAAAGTAAAAGTATTAGAAATTCAGACTAATTGGTATTACATATCATATAACACATCTAAAGGATGGATTCAATCAGATTGTCTAACATATATAGACCCTAATGCAAATAAATATGACGAGGCAAGTGGAACATATACAAAAGCTCAATTGCTTGCAAATCTAAGTAAAAGTATGAGCCTAAATAAGCCAAGTGGATTATCTTTAGAGCAATTTAAGAAAGTACTATCAGGCAATGAGTCTGATGAAAATTCAGTGTTTGCAAATAATGCAGAATATTTTTACTATGCGGAAAAACAATATAATATAAATGGTGTTTTCTTAGCAGCAGTAGCAATACATGAAAGTAACTGGGGAACTTCTAAAATAGCAAAGGATAAAAATAACTTGTTTGGATATGGAGCAAGTGATAGTAGCCCATACAATAATGCAAAAACATTTAGCGATTACGCAGAAGGAATAGACTTAGTGGCTCGTGTATTTGTAAAATATTATCTAAATCCAGCAGGGACAAGCATATATAATGGGGAAACTGCAAATGGTAAATATTATAATGGCTCTACCTTATCAGCAGTAAATAAAAAATATGCTTCAGATAGCAACTGGGCCAATAGTGTATATAAATGGATGAGCTATTTATATAATAGGTTATAATTAAATAAATATTATAAAATGAAGCAATAAAGTTCAAAAGAATATTGACTTAAGTAGATAACATGGATATAATGAAAGACAAATTATACGAAGGTGAAAATGATAATTACCTAGAAAAGAGGAAAGATGAATAAAGAGCCTAAAAGCCTTGCGGCTGTACACACACACACACACAGTTAATCTATTAAAGAAAATAAGAAGAATGAATATATAAAAAAGAAAGACATATAAGACTTAGTAAAAAGCTAGGTCTAGTATGTCTTTAAATTTTTGCGCAAAAACCTACGCAAGGTTAGTATAAAATAAAAGTAATGTGATAGAATAACAAAAAAGAAAAATCAAAAGAAGGAGAATAAGAAATAATGAAGAGAAAAGAGAAGGGAATAACGCTGATAGCCCTAGTAATAACAATAATAGTATTATTAATATTAGCAGGGGTCGCACTAAATACGCTAATGGGAGAAAATAGCATAATAGAAAATGCAAATAGAGCAGTAAGTGAATATAACAATTCTGTAAGTAATACACAGGAACTATTAAATGAAATAAAAGAATATATAAACCGAGTAGAAACAAATAATACAGAAGAAGATAAATTAATAGCAGATGGAACATGGAGTGAGAAAAAGCAAGTAAATACACCAAAGCTAGTAGACGGAATGATACCAATAAAATATAACGAAACAGAGGGAGTATGGGAAATAACCTACAATGAAGATGAATGGTATAATTACAAAACAGAAGCAGATGGGAATGCAATGGCAAATCAATGGGCAAATGTAATGCTATCAGATGGAAAATATAAAGCAGGAACAACAGCAGTGGAAGGAACAAAGGTGAAAGAAGACGAACTAGGAAGTATGTTTGTATGGATACCAAGATATGCATATAGTATAACAAGTAATTATCATAATGGAGGAGAAGGAATAAAAGGAACAATAGAAGTAGAATTTCTAAAAGGAACAAGTTATACAAGTGCAAGTGGAAGAACAACATGGGATAATGAAAGTGGATTAGATAAATGGAATGTGCATCCAGCATTTACAGATGGAAGTAGAAATGATTATGTAAATGGAGGTTGGGACCAAGAACTATCAGGAATATGGGTAGCAAAATTTGAAGCGAGTAGTAGTGACCAAACAGCAGAAAATGGTGGAGGAAATAATCCAGATTTACAAATCAAAGTATTGCCAAATGTAACTAGTTGGAGAGCAATGACAATAGCAAATATTTTTTCAACTTGTATAGAAATGAATAATAATAGTAGTGTATATGGTAATAGCAAAGCTGATTCACATTTTCATCAAATGAAAAATAGTGAATGGGGAGCAGTAGCATATCTTACTCAAAGTAAGTATGGAAGAAATGGAGAAGAATTAACAAATAATAATAATAGCAATTACATTACAGGAATAGCAGCAGATGAAATAAAACAAGCAGAGTCATCAACAACAACAAACAAATATAATACAGAAAAAGGTGTAAAGGCAAGCACAACAGCAAATGTATACCGGAATATATGATATGAGCGGAGGAAATTGGGAGTTTATGGCATCAGGACTTACAGATTATATAGATAATGGAAACTCATATACGGCAGCGTTAAAAAATGTAAGTGGATTTTCAGAAAAATTAGTAGATAGATATGCTGGAACTTCAGAAACAAATACAACAAATTATGAAGAAGAGAAAAATAGATTAAGATATGGAGATGCAGTATATGAGATAAGCTTAACAGGAACAGAAAATAACTCATGGAATGGTAATTATTCATGGTTCCTTGAAACAGGTATGCAGTTTACTGTACGTGGTGGAGCAGTTAAACATAATTCTTATGCAGGAATAATGGGATTTGGAAGAGCGTATGGTACTACTGGCAGTGATACGCGGTTTCCGACCAGTTTGTGCGCCTGTTCCATATAGTGAGTAATTAACTGTACTTAGAATAATTTAATAAATGAAATATGTGTTCCATTGACATTAATAGATTATAATTAACAAAAAAGTATGTCTTTCATATTATTAAACAGGGAGGTTTAATATGAAAAGGACATACTTTTTTAAAATTGTAATATTAATATGCATAATAACCTTGTTTGCATTCACACAACAGATATATGCAATGTCACCAAGTAGTGATGATATATACAATCGGAATAGATGTAAGTGAGTGGCAAGGGGAAATTGATTATGCAGCAGTAAAGGGTTCGGGAATAGAAGTAGTATATATTAAAGCAACAGAAGGGCAGCAATTTATAGACCCATATTTCGAGGAGAATTACATAAATGCAAAAGCTAATGGACTGAATATAGGATTTTACCACTATCTAGTAGCAAGGACAGAGGAAGAGGCGATATTAGAGGCAACACATTTTGTAAAAACGATATCAGGAAAAGAAGTGGATTGCAAATTGGCAATGGATTTTGAAAGTTTTGGAGAACTCTCGATACAAGAAATAAATAATATATCAAAAACATTTCTAGAAACCGTAGAAGAATTAAGTGGCAAAAAGGTAATTATATATTCAGATGCATACAATGCAAGAAATATATTTTCAGATGAATTATCCGCATATGCTTTATGGATTGCAGAATATGAAGTAGAAGAGCCAACAGAAAATGAAAAATGGGAAACTTGGGAGGGGTGGCAGTACACAGATAGTGGTAAAGTAAATGGAATAGAAGGAAATGTAGATAAAGATTATTTTACAAAAGAAGTATTACTAGACGATAATTCTTCAATAAAGAATCCGGAAGAACCTAGTCAGACACAAGAATATATATACATAAAAGTAAGAAAAGGAGATACTTTAAATAAAATAGCAAGAGATTATAATACAACAGTAGAAGAATTAGTTGCACTAAACAATATACCAAATCCAAATTTAATATATATAAATCAAATATTAAAAATACCGTCAGAGGTTACTGGAGAAAACAATAATTACATAGAATATGTAGTAAGAAGAGGAGATACCTTAATAAAACTAGCAAATGAATATTCAACAACAGTAGCAACGCTAGTAAATTTAAATAATATATCAAATCCAAATTTGATATATATAGGACAGAGAATAAAAGTACCTAATAGAAAAATTCAAGAATGTGAAAACTATACAATACAATATGGAGATACACTAACCTCAATAGCAAGAAAATTTAGTACAACAGTAGGAAATATAGCAAAAACAAATGGAATTAAAAACATAAACATTATATATGCAGGAGAAACTATAAAAATATGTAGATAAACGATATAGTTTATGTGCTAATTACTTGAAAAAACATGATATAAGTAGTATAATAATTATTATAAAGCAAAAAGCTTTAATTAATTGAAGGAGGTCTATTTTATGAGACGGCTAGAAAAACAAATTTTTTTTGAAGCAAGAAAGCTGCTTCCTGAGCAAAGTGAGGAGGTATATGAATTACTTCACTATGTTGGCGAAGAGTTGCCAGAGAAATTTGACCATGAAGATTTGTCGGATGTAGTAAGAAGTCTGACAGATGTTATTGCATTTAATCCAGAAAGACTACCGTTGACATGGATGCAACAAAATCCGACTTTGGTAGCAAAAAATCTTAGCAAGATTTCAGAATTGCTTGAAAAAGTGAGCGCAAATAGTAATTATGTTCAAGCTTTTAGAGATGCTTATGGAAGAGCACGTAGAATTAAAAAAAGAGTAGCAACCATAAAATAGGGAAAGAGAATAAAGGAATGAACCAAAATAAGTTCATTCCTTTTTCTTTTATGTGAAAAGTTATAAATTCATATATTGACTATTTAATAAATCGTAGTATAATAATAAAATGCGTGAAGGTATTTGAAGATTAACAATGGGGATAGGTAAGTCTGATATGCCGATAAAAGAAGGGAGAAAAAAGAAATGTTAAAGCTTAAAAGATATCTAAAGCCATTCATATTCCCACTAATAGTGGCAATATTACTATTGTTTGTGCAAGCTGTATGTGATTTGAATTTGCCAAATTATATGTCTGATATTGTAAATGTAGGAATACAAGCAAATGGTATAGAAAATGAAGCACCAGAGGCGATAAGTGAAAACGGAATGGAACTTATAAAATGTTTTACATCTAATGAGGAGGAACAGATTTTAGAGGACAGTTATGAAAAAATATTAGCAGAAACCTCTGAATATATTGATGAATACCCAGAAGTGGCAAATACAAATATATATATTCTAAAAGATAATGAAAACGTGGAAAAATTAAATGCTATTTTTCAAATAGCTGATAGAACATTTATAAATGTAATGTCTGAAATGAGTGCACAGTCAGGAGAAGAACAGACCAATATATCAGACAATACAGAGATAGATTTAAAAAAGATATATGAGATGATACCGATATTACAAAATCTTCCACAAGAGCAAATTGCATCAGCCAGAGAAAGTGCAGAGCAAACAGATGAAACAATGCTTTCACAAGTAGCTATTGTGTTTACAAAGTTATTTTATGAAGAATTAGGAATGGATATATCTGAAATTCAAACTAAATATATTGTAACAGTTGGAGCAAAAATGCTTGGTATGACACTGATTATAGCTGCTGCGGCAGTACTTGTTAGTTTAATTGCTACAAGGGTTGCTGCTAAGGTTGGACAGAATATTAGAGGAGATTTGTTTACAAAAGTTCAAAGTTTCTCAGATACAGAGTTTGAGAAATTTAATACATCTTCTTTAATTACTAGAACTACTAATGATGTGACTCAAATTCAAAATTTAATAGTAATGGGAATTAGATTAGTGTTCTTAGCTCCTGTAATGGGTATAGGCGCTTTAATAATGATTATAAACAGAAATGCAAGTATGACATGGATATTAGCCTTGGCATGTATAATAATAATTGCACTGATTATAGTAGTGTTTATGTTAGCAATGCCTAGATTTAAAAAGATACAACAATTGATAGATAAATTAAATTTAGTTTCAAGAGAAAATTTAAGCGGAATAATGGTTTCAAGAGCATTCAGGACACAAGAATATGAAGAGAATAGATTTGATAAAGTAAATACTGACCTTACAAAAATAAATTTATTTGTAAATAGAGTAATGGCAGTCATGATGCCAGCTATGAATTTTATAATGAATGTAATAATGCTCGTTATTGTATGGTTTGGTGCAAAGCAAATAGAAGCTTCTAACCTACAAATAGGAGACATGATGGCATTTATGCAATATTCAATGCAAGTAATAATGTCATTCCTAATGATGTCAATTATGTTTATAATGTTTCCAAGAGCAACAGTATCTGGAAATCGTATAGCAGAAGTACTTGAAACAGAAGCAATTATAAAAAATCCAGAGAAAGAAAAGGGGTTTGATAAAGAGAAAACAGGTTATGTTGAATTTAAAGATGTAAGTTTCAAATATGAAGGTGCAGATGAGTATGTTTTAGAGAATATCAGCTTTACAGCAAAACCGGGAGAAACAACAGCATTCATAGGTTCAACAGGTTCCGGAAAATCTACATTAATAAAATTAGTGCCAAGATTTAATGATGTAACTTCTGGTGAGGTCCTAGTAAATGGAACAAATGTAAAAGATGTATCATTAGAAGAATTGCAAAAACAAATAGGATATGTACCACAAAAAGGAAGTCTGCTTTCTGGAACAATAGAATCGAATATAAAATATGGAGTGCCAGAATTAACAGAAGAAGATATGAAAAAATATGCTGAAATAGCACAAGCAACAGAATTTATAGAAGCAAAAGAAGAGAAATATCAAAGCGAAATATCACAAAATGCAAAAAATGTATCAGGAGGACAAAAACAGAGATTATCAATAGCAAGAGCGCTTGCAAAAAATGCCCCAATATACATTTTCGATGATAGCTTTTCAGCTTTAGACTTCAAAACGGATGCAAACTTAAGGCAAGCATTAAAAGAAAAAATGAATAAGGCAACAATATTAATAGTTGCACAAAGAGTTAGTACAATAATGAATGCAGAACAAATTGTAGTATTAGACCAAGGAAAGGTAGTAGGAAAAGGAACACATAAAGAACTATTAGAAAATTGTCCTACATACTACGAAATAGCATCATCACAATTAACAAAGGAGGAGTTATAATGGGAACTAAAAACTCTCCAAGACCAAGAGGCCCAATGGGTAGACCACCCAAAATGGGAATGGTGGCAGAAAAAGCAAAAGATTTTAAAGGCACGTTAAAAAAATTATTAAAATATCTAGGAAGATATAAAATAGCAATAGTAATAGTACTTGTATTTGCAATGCTTTCAACTGTATTTAGTATAGTAGGACCAAAAATCTTAGGAGAAGCTACTACAATACTATTTGAAGGAATTATGAATATGATTTCAGAAAATGGATTAGGTATAGACTTTGTCCGGAATAAGGAACATCTTGATTACATTACTAGGACTATATATAGTAAGTGCAGCTTTTTCATATATTCAAGGTTGGATAATGACAAAAGTTACAATGAATGTAACATACAAATTAAGAAAAGATATTTCACACAAAATAAACAAATTGCCACTAAGCTATTTTGATAAAAAAACACAAGGAGAAGTGTTATCATACATAACAAATGATGTAGATACAGTATCCCAAACACTGAACCAAGGATTAACACAAATAATAACTTCTGTAACAACACTTATAGGTGTAGTAATAATGATGTTATCAATAAGCTGGCAAATGACCATAGTAGCAGTATTAGTACTTCCAGTAGCAGTTGGATTAATTGCAGGTGTAGTGAAAAAATCACAAAAATATTTCATAAAGCAACAAGAATATTTAGGCAATGTAAATGGTCATATAGAAGAAATGTACACAAACCACACTATAGTAAGAGCATTCAATGGTCAAAGGCAAGCTAATGAAAAATTTGAGGAATACAACCAAAATTTATACAATGCAGGTTGGAAATCTCAATTTTTATCAGGGCTTATGCCACCAATAATGAACTTTGTAGGAAATTTAGGATATGTAATAGTTAGCATTTTGGGAGGATATTATGCAAGCAATGGAACTATAACAGTAGGAAATATCCAATCATTTATTCAATATATGAGAAGCTTTACCCAGCCAATATCACAATTAGCAAACATATCAAATGTACTACAATCAACAATGGCAGCAGCTGAAAGAGTATTTGAGCTTTTAGAGGAAAAGGAAGAAGTTCCAGATACAGAAGAGCCAGCTTCAGTAGAAAGAGTAACTGGAAATGTGGAATTCAAAAATGTACATTTTGGATATAATGAAGATAAAATTATAATAAATGATTTTTCAGCTTCAGTAAAAGAAGGACAAAAAATAGCAATAGTAGGACCAACAGGAGCTGGAAAAACAACAATAGTAAAACTTCTTATGAGATACTATGATGTAACAGGTGGAGCAATATTACTAGATGGAACAGATATAAGAAACTTCGCAAGAAATGACTTAAGAAGCCAATTTGGAATGGTGCTTCAAGATACATGGAGCTTTAATGAAACAATAATGGAGAATATTCGCTATGGAAGATTAAGCGCAACAGACGAAGAAGTTATCAAAGCTGCAAAGGAAGCACAAGTAGACCACTTTGTAAGAACCCTACCTGAAGGTTACAAAACAATATTAAATGAAGAATCAAGCAATATATCACAAGGACAAAAACAATTACTAACAATAGCAAGAGCCTTCCTAGCAGACCCAAAAATATTAATACTAGATGAAGCAACATCATCAGTAGATACAAGAACAGAAATACAAATACAAAAAGCTATGGAGGACCTAATGAAAGGCAGAACTAGCTTCGTAATAGCCCATCGTCTATCAACAATAAGAGACGCTGATTTAATACTAGTAATGAACCAAGGCGACATAGTAGAACAAGGCAAACATGAAGAACTACTTAAACAAGGCGGCTTCTATGAGAAATTATACAATAGTCAATTTGAAGAAGAAGAATAATAAAATAAAAAATGCGACTTAACAATTTTGCGTTAAGTCGCATTTTTTTATTGCTAATTGACAATTTGTTAAAAAATTTCATATATGCGAATCTAGGATAGACAATACAAAATTTTTTAGGTATAATAATTTAGAATAGGTAAAGCAACATTGAAGAAATGAAACTGTAATTGGCTTTGTTAAATAATTTTAATTTTGGTATATGAGGAGGATAAATGATAAAAAAAGAGTTAGTG
>CAYXUA010000007.1:0-21312 GCA_964468015.1 uncultured Clostridium sp.
AGTATAAGCTTTATGGAGAACTTATTACTGCTAATTTATATAAATTAACTGGAAATCAAAGTACTGTAAATGTGCTTAATTACTATACTAATGAAAGCATAGATATCCCACTTGATAATACGCTTTCGCCTAATAAAAATGCTGAGAGATATTTTAAAAAATACAATAAATTAAAAAACGCCTTAGATATTGTAAGTAAGCAAAAAAAAGAAACCATACTAGAGCTTGAATATATAGAAAGCCTTATTTATTCAATAAATGAAGCTCCATCTTTGGCAGTTTTACAAGATATTTATGAGGAAATTTCAGATAGTTTCAAATTGCATTTAAAAACTATCACTTCTGATAAAAAAGAAAGTAAAAACACTCCAAATATTTATAACATAAATGGCTTCAACGTTTTTGCTGGGAAAAACAATAAACAAAATGATGCTCTTACAAAAAGTGCAGCTCCAAACGATATCTGGTTCCACACCCAAGGCATTCATGGCAGTCATGTTATTCTAAAATCTAATGGGAAACCAGTAGATAGCAATACTCTATACCAATGC
Source organism: uncultured Clostridium sp. (assembly GCA_964468015.1). Classification (GTDB taxonomy): domain Bacteria; phylum Bacillota; class Clostridia; order TANB77; family CAG-508; genus UMGS1864. The sequence goes on from CAYXUA010000007.1 coordinate 552, forward strand.
GCAACCATTGCAGCAAGAAGTAGTAAGGCAAAACACTCTTCTAATATTCCAGTTGACTATTGTCTAGCAAAACATGTGAAAAAGCCTTCTGGCTCTAAACCCGGCATGGTGGTATATACTAATTATAAGACTATATTTGTAAAATAGAATATAGAGAAAACTCTATCTTCTATTACATTTGGATTATCTTTTCCCACGGTAACCCCTCTTTACCAAAATGTCCATAGTTTGTTGTTTCTTTATATATGGGTCTATTTAGTTCCAAATACTTTATTATACCAGTTGGTGTTAAATCAAATTTTTCCTTTACAATTTCTATTATTTTCTCATCCGTTTTCTTTCCTGTTCCAAAAGTATTAATATAAATTGCCACTGGTTCTTTCCTTCCTATTGCGTATGCTATTTGGATTTCACATCTTTTAGCTAATCTATTTGCTACTATGTTTTTAGCAATATGCCTTAACATGTAGCTTGCTGATCTATCTACTTTTGTAGCATCCTTTCCGGAAAAAGCTCCTCCTCCATGCCTGCTATATCCTCCATAGGTATCTACAATTATTTTTCTTCCAGTAAGACCTGTATCTCCTAATGGTCCTCCTATTACAAATTCTCCTGTTGGATTTACATATATTTTGGTATTATTATCCACATATTTACTTGGTATCAATTTACTTATAACCTTTTCTTTTATGTCTTTTTCAATTTGTGTTATATCGATACCTGTTAAATGCTGTGTAGATATTAAAATTGTTTCTATTCTTTTCGGTATATCATCTTCATATTCTACAGTAACCTGTGTTTTTCCGATCTGGTCTTAAATATGCAACTTCATCTTGTTTTCTTACCTCAGTTAATCTCTTAGCTAATCTATGCGCCATATCTATTGCTAGTGGCATATATGAAGCTGTTTCGTCTGTCGCATATCCAAACATTATGCCTTGATCTCCCGCTCCTCCAATGTCTACCCCTTGTGCAATATTTGGGCTTTGTCTTGTAATATTAATTTCTATATCACAATTTCTATAATCTATATCTGTTTTCTCGTTATCATACCCTATTTCTTTTATAGTATCTCTTACAATCTGCTCTATATCAATACTTGCCTTAGAAGTTATTTGACCTGCTATTATAATCTTATTTGCAGATGCCAGAGTTTCTACTGCCACTCTCGAATTACTATCTTGTTTTAGGTATTCATCTAATATGCTATCTGATATATAATCACACAATTTATCTGGATGTCCCTCTGTCACACTTTCAGATGTGAAATAGTATTTTTTCATGTTTGCCTCCTTTGCTTTATTTTTATCCACTGGATTTTATTTAATCTGATAAGCCACTTTTATACTCAAATTCGGTCATATATGGAAACAATTCTTTTACTCTTTTTAATGTCAGTATAGACATCTTTGGATGTGGACTTTTCTCGTCTCTTGATATTAGCTCTTGCTTATAGCAATTTTTGGTTAACTTGTATATTAAATATCTATTATTCATATATGTGTAGTATATTTCTAGCCCATCATCTAAATTTTTCCAAAAGTGATTAAATGTGTATTCTTGCATACTCTTCTCCTATTTTATCATTTCTTTGAATTCGTCCTCTGTCAGTATTTGAATTCCTAATTTTTCGGCCTTGGTTAACTTACTTCCTGCTTCTTCTCCTGCTAGCACATAATTAGTTTTTTTAGATACTGTACTTGATACTTTTCCTTCATAACTTTCTATTATCTTACTAGCTTCTTCTCTTGAATAATTTTCTAAAGTTCCTGTAAGTGCAAATACTTTTCCTGCAAATCTATCATCTACTGGTTCTTCTTTATGTTCTATCATGTTTACTCCAGCTTGTTTTAAGCGATTTATTAAGTCTATTGTTTGTTCCTGCATGAAGAACTCTCTTACACTTTGTGCACTTACTTCTCCTATATCTTCTGTTACATATAAACTGTCTGAAGATGCATTCATTAATTTATCTATGGTTGTGTATTTCTTAGCTAAGATCTTTGCCGCTTTACTTCCTATATGTCTTATCCCAAGTGCGCTTATTAGTTTGTTTAGTTCGTTTTCTTTACTCTTTGCTATTGAATCTATTAAATTCTGTGCAAATTTATCTCCATTTTTCTTTAGAGATTTAAGGTCTTCTTTAGTTAAATAGTATATATCTGCAATATTATTTATTAAACCTCTATTTACAAGTTCTTCTATTATTGCATAACCTAATCCTTTTATTTCCATTCCGGATTTTGAAGCAAAATGAACTATACTTCTTAATAATTTAGCAGGGCATTCTATTCCTATACATCTAGCAATAGCTTCTCCTTCTTCTCTTACAACAAGTCCACCACATACAGGACATCTATCTGGCATCTTGAATTCTCGCTCATTTCCTGTTCGTTTTCGTTGAACCACCTCAACTACTTCTGGGATTACATCTCCTGCTTTTTGTATTACAACAGTATCTCCTATCTTAATATCTCTTTCTTTTATAAAATCCTCATTGTGCAGAGTTGTTTTTGATATTGTTGAACCCGCTACTTTCACCGGCTCTAATATTGCCATTGGTGTAATTGCACCTGTTCTACCTACTTGGCACACAATATCTTTAAGAATAGTTGATTTCTTTTCTGGCGGATATTTGTATGCAATTGCCCACTTTGGCACTTTAAATGTAGTTCCTATTTTTTGTCTTAATTCTAGATTATCTACTTTTATTACCGCTCCATCTATTCCGAAACTTAAATTTTCTCTATTATCACCTATTTCTTCTATTGCTTTTATCACTTGCTGAACTGTTTCACACTTTTTACGAACTGGATTCACATTAAATCCAAGCTTTTCTAAATATTCTAGTGAATTGTAATGTGTTTCAAAATCTTTCTCTGATTTTTGAACATTAAAGCAGTATATATCTAATGGTCGTTTTTCAGTTTCCTTACTATCTAATTGTCTAAGTGAACCTGCTGCTGCATTTCTAGCATTTGCAAATAGTGGCTCTTCTAGTATTTCTCTTTCTTCATTAAGCTTTTCAAAATCTTTTTTAGATATAAATACTTCTCCTCTTACTGTTATATCTATGTTTTCTGTCAGCTTTTGTGGTATTGTTTTAATTGTTTTTACATTATTTGTAATATCCTCACCTATTAATCCATTTCCTCTTGTTGCCCCTCTTATTAAAATTCCTTTCTTGTACTCTAAACTAACAGATAATCCATCTATCTTTGTTTCTACTACATATTCTAATGGCTTTTTAAACTCCTCTGCTGCTTTTTTCATTCTTTTATCAAATGCATATATCTCTTGATAATCAAAAACATCTTGTAAGCTTTGCAAAGGAACTTCATGTTCTACTTTTTCAAATCCTTCTTTTACAGTTCCACCAACCTTTTGTGTTAGTGAATCTTCTGTCACAAACTCTGGAAATTCTTTTTCTAAGTTTTTTAGTTCGTTCATCATCATGTCATATTCAAAGTCTGATATTTCCGGACTATCTTCATCATAGTATTTTCTTGCATGATATTCTAGTATAGCTCTTAATTCAATTATTCTTTTTTTAGCTTCTGTTTTATCCAATCTAATCCCCTCTTTTAATCTTTTAGTAAATCTTTTCCATCTTTAACATAATCCCATCCTGAGAATATTGTTGCAATTACTGATATTATCATCATTCCTGACCAAATTATATTTATACCTAAATTAAGTCCTGCAAGCTCTCCACCTACAAACGCACAAAATACATTTGTATCTAAAAATGCAATTATTATTGCTAACATTTGTGTTACTGTTTTTAGTTTGCCCCAAAAACTTGCTGCTATTACTTTTCCACCTTTTTCTACTGCCACTAATCTATATCCAGATACTATAAACTCTCTTGCAAGTACTATAATTGGAATCCAAGCTGGTAGTCTCGTATATTCTACAAGCATTACTAGTGCAGATATTACAAGTATCTTATCTGCTAATGGGTCTGCAAATTTTCCAAATGTAGTTACTTGATTATTTTTCCTTGCTAGTTGCCCATCTAATTTGTCTGTTATTGATGCAATAATAAAAATTAGGTTTATAATCCAGTATTCTAGTGGTATGTTTAAAAATTCTCCTTGTATTTTAAAGAGCGGAATTATAACCATTATTGGTACTAATAATATTCTAAAAATTGTAAGTTTGTTTGGTAAATTCATAATTATTCTCCTTGTTTTTATAATGTTTATATTTTATCATTTTAAAGTGCTTATATCAATATTTAATTTGGAAATTTATCAAAAATAATAGACTATTTCTAGCCTATCATTTTTCATTTACCTTAATTGCTTTATTCAGCCAAGTTGAATAAATATATGTATCTCTTACTTTCTTGTTAGTCGCATATTCTAAGGCTTTTTTGTAAAGTTCTAGTTGCACTAGATATTTTTGTTTAAGTTGTGCAGGATTATCCACTTTGTCTGTTTTGTAATCTAATAATATCAATTCTCCTTCTTGATTTTCATAATATACATCTATTATTCCCTGTACTAATATTTGTTCTTCTGTTTCTACATTATATATTTCTCTTGCCGGTATATTTATATAGAATGGTGCTTCTTTGTACACTCTTTTAGCATTCTTTATTTCTTTGGCTATTTCACTTTGTGCAAATTTGTAAATTATGTCTATATTTATTTGTCTAGATTCATTATCTGTTATTATTTCCTTTTGCACTAAACCACTTATTAGCTCCTCTATTTCTTCCTTAGTATTTGTTTTGCTTAAATCTAATTTTTGCATACACAAATGCACTAAAGTTCCCTTTTCTGCATTTGTTAATTTTTCTGTCTTAGTTAAAAATTTTGGCTTTGATAATGTTGTCTGAGTTTGCTCTTCTCCTGTTTTAGCTTGCTTTATCTTTGTTACTGATGTTTTGCTTTCTAGAGTTGTTGCAAATTTATTTGAGTATTCCCAAGTTAGCAATCTATTTATTTCCTCATTTACCTTTGTCTCTTTTGGCAACCATGCTTTTACCAAATCTTCCGAATTTTCTTCCTTTTGGATTACTAATTTACTAATATCTTTCAATTTGTATGTATATACATCTATTAGATTTTTCATTTCTTCGTCATATAAACTAACTAATTCAATCCAACTTAAATATGATTTATATTGCTTTATTAATATTGGTTCTAATTTGCTATATATCTCTAAGGATTTTTTCTTATTTTGCTCCGATTTTTCATAGTTTTTTTCTACTCCAGTTATTATTAGTTTTTCTCTCGCTCTTGTTAGTGCAACATATAATACTCTCATTTCCTCTGAAATAGCTTCTTTTTTAGCTTGTATTTTTATAGCTTCTTTTGCCATTGTGTTATACGATATTTTTTTGTCGACATCTATATACTTTGGCCCTAATCCTAAATCCTGATGTAGCATAATATTCTCATTTAAATCTCTCAAATTAAATTGTTTTGCTGTATCACATAGAAATACTACTGGGAATTCCAAACCTTTACTTTTATGTATGCTCATAATTCTTACTACATTTTCATTTTCGCCAATTATTTTAGCTGCTCCCATATCTCCACTGCTTAATCTTATTTTGTCTATAAAATTAATAAAGTTAAATAGACCTTTTACTGTTGAAGATTCAAAACTCTTCGCTTTTTCAAACAGCATTTTTAAATTTGCTACTCTTACATTCCCATCTGGCATTACACTAACATAGTTATAGTAACCTGTTTCTAGATATATTGTCCATATTAGTTCATCTATATTTATATGCTCTGATTTTTCTCTCCATTCACTAATTCTATCTAAGAATTTTTCTATCTTTTCTTTAAGTTCACCTTTTTCGTTCTCTCTAGCTTTTTTCAATGCTTCATAATAATATCCTTTTTTATTATGCAATCTGATAGTTATTAAGTCATTGTCTGTGAAGCCTCCTATCATGCTTCGCATTACTGCAACTAGTGGTATATCTTGAAGTGGATTATCTATTATTTTTAGTACTGACATTATTGTTTGTATTTCTATTGAATATAAGTACTCTGCACCCGTGTCACTAAATACAGAAATGTCTTTTTCTATTAATGTTTTTTCATATACAGGTGCTACAACACTTGTTGCTCTAAGCAATATTACCATATCTTTGTATTCTACTTTTCTGTATGCTTTCTGTTTTTTATCATATACTTGATAATTACTTTTTAAAAGCTCTTGAATTTTGCTTGCTACAAATGTTGCTTCGATTTCAGCCTTTTCCATGTGTAGTTCTTCTGCTTCTTCCTCTTCTTCATCTTTTGCCATATCTATTATATGTAACTCTGCTTTTCCTGCATAATTTATATTTCTATCTTCTGGCTCATCATAATCTTTGTCTTGTCTTAAATATTCCTCTTCATTATAATCTATGTCTCCTAATTCTTTGCTCATTATATTTTTGAATACAACATTTGTTATGTCTAAAATATTTTTTCTACTCCTAAAGTTTTGAAATAGCTGAATTTTCAAATCATCATCTTTTTGCAAATCTTCTTTTAATTTATATGCTTCATACTTACCTAAAAATAATTCCGGTCTAGCTTGCCTAAATTTATATATGCTTTGCTTTACATCCCCTACCATAAACATGTTTTTTCCATTAGATATTGTACTTAGTATATATTCTTGTACCATGTTACTATCTTGATATTCGTCTATTGCTATTTCTTCAAATTTTTCTCTATATTTTTTAGCAACTTCTGTTGGTTCATATTCACCATTTTCATTTCTTTTTGCAAGTATTTCTAAAGCAAAATGCTCTATATTGTTAAAGTCAATTATATTCTTTTCTCTTTTTTTACTTTCAAATAAATTACTAAATTCTAGTATTATATTTTTTATTGTACTTAATATTGTATACATATATTTTGTATCTTGCTTTATTTCTTCAGAATTGTAACTTAAATATGCATCTCTAGCTTTAGCAATATTTTTCTTTACAGTATCTCTTACTTGTTTTGCAGTATCTTTTATCTCCAAATCAACTTTTTTATCACTCGGCCATTTCAAATATTCTATGCTATACGCCTTATTGCATAAATCATCCCAATTATTCTCCTGCATTATTATTCTATTGTATTCATTTATATCTGATTGCATAATATTATTCCATTTTTCCATTTCGTCAAATCTTCTAGAATTTGATATAACATTTTTTAATTTTTTTATTCCATCTTGTACTATTTCTTTGTATTCATTTATGATTATTTGGCCCCATTTAGTTTTAGCAATTTCTTGCTCTTTAGCGATATTAAAATCTTCTACTTTTTCATTAAGCCATTCCATTGGGAAAGGACTACTTTGTATGTAATTATATATCTTTAATATTAGTTCTTTTAATTTATCATCATTTCTATATCCATCATAAATATCTAGTAGCTTTATAAAATCTTCATCTTCATTTTCATATAGTTGTTCAAATATTTCCTCAAGAGTTTCTTGCTTTATAAGTGCTATCTCAGCTTCATCTCCTATTCTAAAATTTGGAGATACATTTAGCTCATAAAAATTATTCTTTATTACATCTAAGCAAAATGAATGTATGGTAGAAATATTTGCCTTTCCAAGCAATATAATCTGTTTCTGCAAATGCCCATCTTCCGGTGTTTCTTCAAGCTTTTTATATATTGCCTCCAATATTCTTTCACGCATCTCAGCAGCTGCCGCATTTGTGAATGTGACCACCAATATTTTATCAATATCCATTTTATCTTTTATAATCTTCTGAATAATTCTTTCAACCAAAACCGCTGTCTTTCCACTACCAGCACCAGCAGCCACCAAAATATTCTGTCCTTTCTCCTCAATAGCCTGAAGCTGCCCATTAGTCCATTTCACTTCTCCCATTTTCTCCTCCTAAATTGCCAAAAGGGACGGGGGATTTTGGCAATTTTCACATTATTATTTGTCTTAATTTCTCTCTACTTATATCCACTTCTTTTTCTATAGTCCTAAAAGATATCCCTTTAATCTTTCTTAATACAATTACTAATTCCTTTAACTTTTCATTATTTTTCAAAAAATCTTCCTTTGTCATGTTGTTTTTCTTCAAAAATTCATTTACTATTTCCTGACATTTTTCCTCTTTAGTATCAATATCTATAAAATTATATTCGTCTTCTTGTATGTCAACTTTTCTCTTAAATTCTTTATAATTTGAATAAGCATATTCATCTGGTCTTTCACATATATTAGCTTTTACTGGATTATTATAAATATAATGTATACAATTGTGTAAATGTTTTTCCCCATGAATTGTCTCACTTTTATATCTATCTCTAAATACATATCCAACTCTATTATATTTTTTATTATAGTACAGAGCATATTTAGTATTTACTTGGTGCATATATTTGCCTAGCACTTCAATCTGATTGACATTTATTAGAATATGCGCATGATTGTTCATTATACAATACGCAATTATCTTTACATTTAATTGTGTACTATATAACAATTTTATGTAGTACAATATATCTTCATGTTTTTGAAAAATAAAGCTTTTATTTATTCCTTGAGTCATCACATGGTAGAAAGTTGAATTTGAATAATTTCTTGGTATTCTCGGCATAATTCCTTCCTTTTCTACCCCCACAATATAATATCACGTTTTACACTTTTTTTAAACCTTTTATAAAAAATTGCCAAAATCCCCCGTCCCTTTTGGCAATTTTGGCAATTTTATAGTATGTTTTCTATTTTTTTGCTAATACTATATTTAAATTAAATAATGGAGGTTTATTATGGATAACAAAAATGCGAAAATTTTAGATGAAGTTCATAAAGGACTTGTTATGGGAATGGAATCGATTTCAGTTATACAATCTAAAGTTGGAGATAGAAATTTTAGGGATGATTTGAATATGCAATATGATGAATATGGACAAGTTCTAGATAAAATAAATAAACAACTTGAAAATTCTCAGATTACTCCAACTGATACTAATATTGGAGAAAAAGCTATGGGCTGGACTTCTATTCAGATGAATACTATTATGGATAAAAGTAACTCACAAATTTCTAGCTTACTAATAAGAGGAAATACAATGGGAATTATTGAAGGTCAGAAGCTACTTAACCAAAATCCAGATGCTAGTCAAGAGGTTAAAGATATTTTAAACGAATTTGTTACTTTACAGCAAAATAATATAGAAAAGCTAAAGACTTATTTGTAATATAATAGAATATTTAAAAGCGACGCTAATAGCGTCGCTTTTTCGGGATATTGATTTTTGGAATAGACCAACTTTAATGAACTATATATTCATCTCTTCCGGTACTACATACACCTAATACTAAAATAAGTATAATCATTCCTGTAATCATTCTTATCCCCTCCTTAATTTATAGGATGTATTTATTTTATCATGTTTTGTTTCTCTTATCAATAGATGTACTTTAGACTTCCTTTCTTAAATTATTTCAAATATTTTTCTAAGAACTTTCCTGTATATGACCTATTATTTCTACATATTTGTTCTGGTGTTCCCACTCCTACTACTTCTCCTCCATTTTCTCCGCCTTCTGGTCCTAGGTCTATTATGTAGTCCGCTGTTTTTATTAGGTCTAAATTGTGTTCTATTACTATTATACTATTTCCGTTATCTACTAGTCTTTGTAATATGTCTATCAATTTATGAACATCTGCTACATGTAATCCTGTTGTTGGCTCATCTAATATATATAGTGTTTTTCCTGTTGCTCTTCTAGATAGCTCTGTTGCTAGTTTTATTCTTTGTGCCTCTCCTCCTGATAACGTAGTTGATGGTTGTCCTAGTTTTATATACCCTAATCCTACATCATTTAAAGTTTGTAGTTTTGTTTTTATTTTTGGTATATTAGCAAAGAATTCTAGTGCTTCCTCTACTGTCATATTTAGTACATCGGCTATACTTTTACCTTTATATTTTACTTCTAAAGTTTCTTTATTGTATCTTTTTCCTTTACATACTTCACAAGGCACATATACATCTGGTAGGAAGTGCATTTCTATTTTTAATATTCCATCTCCTGAACAAGCCTCACATCTTCCTCCGGCTATATTGAAACTAAATCTTCCTTTTGTATAGCCCCTCATCTTAGCTTCATTTGTTCCCGCAAATATATCTCTTATTAAGTCAAATACACCTGTATATGTAGCAGGGTTTGAGCGTGGAGTCCTTCCTATTGGTGATTGGTCTATGCTTATTACCTTGTCTATATTCTTTATACCTTTTATTTCTTTACATTTTCCCGGTCTTTCTGTTGCTCTGTTTATTTCTTTTGCTGTATATTTGTATAGTATTTCATTTACCAGTGTACTCTTACCTGAACCAGATACTCCTGTTACACATGTGAATACTCCTAGAGGAAATTTCACATCTATGTTTTTCAAATTATGCTCTGTGGCACCTTTTACTTCTAATGCTTTTCCATTTGATTTTCTTCTTTGTTTTGGAACTTCTATTTTTATTCTTCCACTTAAATATTTTCCAGTTATTGAGTTTTGACTATTTTTTATTTCCTCCACAGTACCTTGTGCCATAACATGTCCTCCATGTACACCTGCGCCTGGTCCTATGTCTATTATTTGGTCTGCTGCATACATGGTATCTTCATCATGCTCAACTACTATAACTGTGTTTCCTAAGTCCCTCAATTTTCTTAATGTGGCAATTAGTTTTTCATTATCTCTTTGATGTAAACCTATACTTGGCTCATCTAGTATGTACAATACTCCTGTTAGTCCTGAACCTATTTGTGTTGCTAACCTAATTCTTTGTGCTTCTCCTCCTGATAGCGTTCCTGCTGGTCTTGCCAAAGTCAAATATTCTAGTCCTACATCTATAAGGAATTGCAGTCTTTTGTCTAGTTCTTTTAGTATTGGCTCTGCTATAATGCTCTCTTTCTTGCTTAGCTCTAATGCAACTAAATATTCCTTCATTCTACTTATTGGCATATCTGTTAATTCTTGAATATTCTTATCTTTTATTCTAACAGACAAGCTTGTCTTATTTAATCTCGCACCTTTACAAGTTTCACAATCGCTGTCAGTCATATATAATTCGTAGAAATCTCTCATTCCTTGTGATTTTGTTTCTGCATATCTTCTTTCTAGTGTTGGTATTATCCCTTCAAATGGAGCTTTAAATTTCCTCGTTCCAGACGCTGAAGTATACTTAAAATTTATTTCTTCATCTCCTGTACCATATAAAATTTTGTCTAAGAAATCCCTTGGTAATTTCTTTATTGGAACATTTATATCTACTTTATAATGCCTTGCAATGCTTTCAAAATACATTTTTGCCATTGTTTCAGACTTCTTCATAGTACTTGCTCCGAAAGCTTTTACGCCATCATAAAGTGTTTTGTTTTTATCTGGTATTATTAAGTCCTCATCCATTCTCATTAAGTAACCAATTCCTCCACAGGCAGGACAAGCTCCAAAAGGATTGTTAAATGAAAACATTCTTGGGCTTAGTTCTTCAAACCCAATTCCACAATCCGGGCATGCATAATTTTGGCTAAATAATCTCTCTTCTTGCCCTGGTATATCTATTGTTACTAAATTATTTGCATGTGCCAGTGCTATTTCAACTGATTCTGTCAATCTATTTCTTATGTCTGGTTTTATTACTAGTCTATCTATCAATATATCTACATTATGCTTCTTCTGTCTATCTATTTTTATATCGTCTGTTATCTCATATATTTCTCCATCTATTCTTACTCTAACAAAACCTTCTTTTTGGAATCCTTCAATCAACTTAACAAATTCGCCTTTTTTGCCTCTTATAACTGGAGCTAGAACTTGTATTCTTGTACCTTCTTCTAATTCCATTATACTATCTACAATTTGGTCTATTGTTTGTTTTTCTATTTTCTTACCACAATTTGGACAATATGGAGTTCCTATTCTTGCATATAAAAGTCTTATGTAGTCATATATTTCTGTAACAGTCCCAACTGTTGAACGAGGATTTCTTGAAGTGGTTTTTTGGTCTATTGATATTGCAGGTGATAAACCTTCTATTTTTTCTACATCTGGCTTTTCCATAAGACCTAAGAATTGTCTAGCATAAGAAGATAAACTTTCTACATATCTTCTTTGTCCCTCTGCATACAAAGTATCAAATGCAAGAGAAGATTTCCCCGAACCAGACAAACCCGTTATAACTACTAATTTATCTCTTGGTATCTCTATATCTATATCTTTTAAATTATGTTCTTTTGCACCTTTTATGATTATTTTATCATTCATAATACTCCTCCGAACTTTTGTTTCTTAAATATTATACTATATTTATTTTTATTAAGCAAGAGGGGATTATAAATTTTCTAAATTTCATGTTGGCTATAATAATTTCTCCAATTCTTTTATCTTATCACGAAGCTCTGCTGCTTTTTCGAATTCCATTTGTGTTGCACATTTTAGCATTTCATCAGTTAAGTCATTTATTATTTCTTCTATACTTTGGTCTTTTCCTATGTTATATTCTTCTGGTATATCTTCTACTACTGTTGCCTTTATTGTTTCTCTTATTGATTTCTTAATTGTTTGTGGTTTTATTCCATGTGCCTCATTGTATTCTGTTTGTATTCTTCTTCTTCTGTTTGTCTCGCTAATTGCTTTTTCCATTGATTCTGTTAATTCATCTGCATACATTATTACTTTTCCTTCAGTATTTCTCGCAGCACGTCCTATCGTTTGTATTAAGGACCTTTCTGAACGCAAAAATCCCTCTTTATCTGCATCTAATATTGCTACAAGTGATACTTCTGGTATGTCTAGTCCTTCTCTTAAAAGATTTATTCCAACTAGAACATCAAATTCTCCAATTCTCAAATCTCTTATTATTTCCATTCTCTCTAATGCTTTAATGTCTGAATGCATATAACGAACCCTTATATCTAGCCCTTTCAAATATGCTGTTAAATCTTCTGCCATCTTTTTTGTTAAAGTTGTTACTAGTACTCTTTCTTGTTTCTCTACTCTTTGTCTAATTTGTTCTATTAAGTCATCTACTTGATTTGTAACTGGTTTTACTTCTATTTCTGGATCTAATAATCCAGTTGGTCTTATTATCTGCTCTGCTACATTGCTTCCAGAATGTTCTTTTTCATAATCTGCAGGTGTAGCACTCACAAATACACATTGATTTATTCTTTCTTCAAATTCTTCAAATTTCAATGGCCTATTATCATATGCTGATGGCAATCTAAAACCATAATTTACAAGTGAGTCCTTTCTTGCCCTATCTCCATTATACATAGCTCTTACCTGTGGTATTGTAGCATGTGATTCATCAACCAATAATAGGAAATCACTTGGAAAATAGTCAAATAAAGTAAATGGTGGACTTCCTGCTGGTCTTCCGACTTATGTGTCTTGAATAATTTTCTATTCCTTGACAGAACCCAGTTTCCTTTAACATTTCCATATCAAAATTTGTTCTCTCTTCAATTCTTTGCGCTTCTATTAATTTATTGTTATCTTTAAAATATTTTATTCTCTCTTCTAGCTCTGCTTCTATAGTTTTAATTGCCTTATCTCTTTTATCCTCAGTCGTTACATAATGAGAATTTGGGAATATCATTACATGACTTCGTACTGCCGTTGCTTTCCCTGTAAGTGGGTTGATTTCCGAAACCTTTTCTATCTCATCTCCCCAAAACTCGACTCTTATAGCAGACTCGCTCATATCTGATGGGTAAATTTCTACAATATCGCCCTTAGCTCTAAAGGTACCTCTCTTAAAATCCATTTCATTTCTTGTATATTGCATACTTATTAATTTTTTTAATACTTCATTTCTCTCCTTTTTCATTCCCGGTCTTAGTGAAATTATCATGTTTTCATAATCAATAGGATCTCCGCAATCCGGTATATGCATGATACAGAAGCTACTACTATAACATCTTTTCTTTCAAATAATGCCGCAGTAGCAGAATGTCTAAGTTTGTCTATTTCATCATTAATAGAAGCATCTTTTTCTATGTATGTATCTGAAGATGCTATGTATGCTTCGGGTTGGTAATAATCGTAGTATGAAACAAAGTACTCAACTGCGTTACCGAGGGAAAAACTCTTTGAACTCACTATAAAGTTGTCCCGCAAGTGTTTTATTGTGCGCTAAAACAAGAGTTGGCTTTTGTACTTTTTCTATTATATTCGCCATTGTAAAAGTTTTTCCTGAACCTGTAACTCCTAGAAGAGTCTGGTATTTCTTGCCTTCTTTTATTCCATTTGATAAGCATTCAATTGCCTGTGGCTGGTCGCCAGTTGGCTTGTATTCTGATACTAATTTGAACATATTTCCTCCCATATAATCTAGTAAAATATTTGGCTTATATTTTAACATTTTTACACAAAAAATACAAGACTTTTGTTCGCCTTGTATTTTTTGTGTTATCCTATTATCTCCTGCGGAATTAGCCTAATTCTCCCACCATAGCTATTGGTTTGTATGTCTGATAATTCTATTTCTCAAACTCTATATCAATATTACCTATTCCACCATCTATTTTAATTTCGTTTTCTCCTTTTCCATAAACATCGCCATCTGAGCATTCTTCTCCATTTAGTCTTACTGAACCTATTCCTTTACTTATTTTTGTCTTATAATTTTCTTTTTCTGCATTTATTTTTATGTCTAGACTTCCAATTCCAGCATTTATTTGACTCTTTCCTGTTAGTAATGTAGTTATTTCCACTTTACCTACTCCCATGTCTAAGTCCAGATTATTTATTTTACCTGATTCAATTGTTATTTTTCCTGCTCCACCTTCTATATTTGCTTCATCTGCAACAACTAATTTATTTATTTTAGTTTCACCTGCACCAATTTCAAAAGATAATTCTTGCGCTACAATCTCTTCAATATCAACTTTACCTGCTCCAGTAGTTATTTTAACTTTTTCAAATTCAAAATTTTCTGGTATGTAAATAGTCAATCCTATATTTTCATTTTTACGAAACCAATTATTGCTTTTTTCTTTTATTTGTATACTTTTATTGGCATTTTCACATTTTATATTTTCGTTGTTTGTTTCAATGCGAAAGTATTCACCATTCTTTATTGTTAAATCTGCAAATTCTATATCTATTTCCATTTCTTCTATATTTTTACTTTCTAAATTTGCCATTATAGTTGTTCCTGTAACTGATGTTTCGTTTTCTTTAGTTAATCCCAACAAATTAGCAAAAGCATATAAGCCATACATTATAGCTGATACTATGTTTACTATAAGGAATATTGCAAATGCAATTGCTAGGTATTTTATAACTTTTTGTGCTGTTGTCATTTTATCTCAACACCTCCGAATATACATGTTGCATTAATATATATAACATGTGCTTCCTCACTTACACTACTTTTTGATTTTTCTGAAACTCCTCCAAATATTGGTGTTGATTTCACTTTTATTTTTACATTCTCTGGTACCAATATCTCTATTCCACCAAATATACTACTTGCATTAATTACTTGGTCCGATTCTATAATTGCATTTCTTAAATCGCATTTAACTCCTCCAAACACCGCTGTTAAATCTAGTCCTTCAAATTTTTCCCCATCAAACTTAACATTTTGTCCTGAAAAAGTAGCACAGTATTCATTTGAACCAGTTCTATTTTGATTTAATCTTTTTATTTCTTCCTTCACCTTTCCTCCTACTGCATCTTTAAATATTAAAGATAATCCTATTACTACTAACACTGTAGGCAATAGTAGCTTCCAAATTAGTCCAAAATCCAACATTCCTTGGCAAGATAACAGTAATGCTAATCCTATTAGCAATCCTATAATATTTCCTGTTTTGCTTTCATCTTTAAATATCCCTATAAAACATGGCACAATAATAAATAGTGTCCACCAGCCATCAAAGAATATGTCTATATCAGTGATTCCTAAAGCATTTCCTGCGAATATTAGTCCAAGTATAATAAATACTAATCCCCATAAAACATTTCCGACTTTTTTCATTTTATATCCCCCTTTGAATTTTAATTTGTTTCTATTATATCATTTTTATACAAATATTTCTATATTTATATATATTTACCTTTCCATTTCATGCTCTTTTTTAACTCTGCCTAATCTTTCTACTGCTTCTTTTACATGGCTTCCACACAGCCCACCTTTATAAAAATTGGTTTTTACTAAATAATTAGTTAGTTCATTAAAATCGGGAAATTCTTCATCATCCAACAGTATAAATTTTTCTATTTCACTTTCATGTTCTTTTAAATATTGTCTTATTTCATCTCCCCTGTGTCCTGCTCCATCTGGGTGGCATGGAGTTTGATCATATACATGTAAACCATATTTAGGTATGTATCTTTTGAAACTATTAATTTTATCTATTCTTTTCCAAGTTGATGTTACCACTATTTTTGCATTTGTTTCATCTACTATTTTCTTTAAATTTCTAAGGCATTTAGGGTCTAAGTCAAATTCTATTTCTGACATAGTTTTCTTTTTGTCTTGTATTGATTCCCAATATTGTGTTGAATTTAATACTCCGTCGATATCTAGAAATATTATTTTATTCATAAAGCTCTCCTATTTCATAAACATTCTTATTATTTTATCATTCACCTCTTTATACGGATGATATCTCATTGGTAAATCTATTAGTGTAGATTTGCTTACTATGCTTTTATAATGACTAAAAGTTCTAAAGCTATATTTGCCATGATACTCTCCCATTCCACTATAGCCTACTCCTCCAAATCCTAGTTTACTGCTTGCAAGATGTATTATAGTATCATTAATGCATCCGCCACCAAAAGCTACTTGTTTTAGTATTTGCCTTTGTGTTTTTTTACTGTTTGTAAATAGGTATAATGCTAATGGTTTATGGTTCTTATTTATATGTTTTATTACTTCTTCCATGTCTACAAATTCTATTATTGGTAATATCGGTCCAAAGATTTCTTCTTGCATTGCTTTCGAATTAATCTCTTTATCATCAATTAATGTTGGTTGTATTTTCATAGATGTCTTATCATTTTTACCACCATATAAAATCTTTTCTTTATCTTCATTTATTATTTCTACTATTCTAGCAAATTGTCTTTCATTTATCATTTTAGGATATTCATTATTGTTTTTCCAGTCCTGCCCCAAAAACTGCTCTATATATTGTTTGCAGTATTGTACAAACTTCTCTTTAACGTCCTTATGTACTAAAACATAATCAGGAGCTACACAAGTTTGTCCACAATTTAGTAACTTTCCAAATACTATTCTCTTAGCTGCTAATTTCATATTTGCTTCTTTATCTACAATAGCTGGACTTTTTCCTCCTAATTCTAGTGTTAATGGAGTTAAATGCTTTGCTGCACTTTCCATTACCATTTTTCCTACTCTTGCACTTCCAGTATAGAAGACATAATCAAATTTATTTTCTAACAATTCTTCTGCAACTTTGTGTTCTCCAATTATTACACATATATACTCTGGGTCAAATGTTTCTTCTATTATATCTTTCATTATTTTTGATGTATGTTCTGAATTCTGTGATGGCTTTACTACTGCACAATTTCCTGCTGATATTGCTCCTATTAAAGGTTGCATGGTTAATAAAAATGGATAATTCCAAGGTGACATGATTAGAACCAAACCATATGGTTCTGCTATTCTAAAACTTGTTGAAGGAAATTGAGCAAGTGGAGATAAATGATATTCTCTTTTACTCCATTTTTTTGTATGCTTTATGGCATAGCTTAAATCTTCTAATACCATCCCAATTTCTGCCATGTACGATTCTGTACTTGATTTTCCTAAATCTTTTTCTAATGCCTTACTTATATCCTTCTCTCTTGTTTCTATTGCATTTTTTAGTTTTTTTAATTGTTCTATTCTGAAATTCACATCTTTTGTTTTATGTGTTTCAAAAAATGCTCTTTGTTTTTTTACAATATTTTCAACACTAACCATTTTCATTACCTCCCCAAGCCGCTTCTAATATTCCTATAACATCCTCATAACTTACATGCTTTGGATTTACTATCATTGCCCCATCATTTAACGCCTTTTTAGCAATACTCTCAAAATCTTCTTTCTTTACATCAGCTTCTGAAAGCGTAATTGGAAGTCCAGATATTTGATTAAGCTCTTTTAACATTTTTTCTATATGCTCTATACTTGCCTCTGCTCTTTTTTCCTTTGGTGTATTAACATATACTTCTTCGTCAGCAAGGTATAGCAATAATTTTGCATATTCTTCTCCTAATTTATCTTTATTAAACTTCATACAATGTGGCATAAGTATACTCATTGCATCTCCATGTGGTACTCTTGATATTGCTCCTAAACTATGACCTATTGCATGTATCACTCCTACCATTGAATTTGAAAATGCTACTCCTGCCATTAGCGAAGCATTTGCCATTGCAAGTCTAGCATCTTTGTTTAAACCATTTTTTACGGCCTCTATTAAATTATCTCTAATCATTTCTATGGCACTTACTGCATATGCATCACTAAGTGGATTTTTTTGCAGACAAGTATATCCTTCTATTGCATGGCATAGAGCGTCCATTCCTGTTGATGCTGTAATTTTTTTAGGAAGAGTTAAAGTCATTCTTGTATCTAATATTGCAACATCTGGCACTAGATAATATGATATAAATTCCATTTTTATATTTTGGATTTTGTTTAGTATTACTGCTACTAAAGTTACTTCTGAGCCTGTTCCAGAGGTTGTTGGTATTGCTATAAATGGTATATGTTTTCCATATGATATAAGTTCACAACCAGCTAAGTCCATTAAGTTCTCTTTCCCTTGAGATAATATCATTCTTGTTCCTTTAGCAGTATCTATAACTGAACCGCCACCTAGTGCTATAATAGCATCACACTTTTTTTCTATATATATTTTTGCTATTTTATCTATTATTTCTATTGAAGAATCTGGTGGTATATCTGTGAATATATCGGCTATTTCTACTCCTTTATCACTTATTGCATCTATTAGCACTTGCAAAGTTCCTATTTTCTCTAATGTTTTATCTGTTAATATTAATACATTTTTTGCTCCTAATGATTTTAATTCATGTGGTATATTTTCAATTGCTAACTCTCCAGATAAAATTTTTGCTGCATTTTGAAATTCATAATATTTTGGTATCATAATATTCCTCCTAAACTACTTTATTGTTAAAGCTAATATATATGTTCTTAATAATCCTATATTTTTCTTTGGCTGATATTTCAGAATATTTTTCGTTATTAATTTTGGAAATAAATAGGCTTCTACTATATCTATACATCTAACTAAACACATAGCTTGTGCTATTTCTCCTTTTAATGTAAATCTGTGTTCTGCATACGCTCTACTTACTCCTAGCCTTCCTGTAAACATGCGAAAAGCCACATCTATACTTTTAAATACTATTTCTATATCAGCATTTTCTACTTGTTTTAATCTTATTATTTTATTGTCTTTTTTTCGGATTATTAATTTTATATCTTTTTCTCCTGTATCTATTGCTGCTGTAAAGCCATCTTGTAATGAATCTATTTCTTTTCTTACATTTTCATCATATTTATATGTTACTTTAAATCCCTTGAATAAAAAGAATAGAACTATCTTAGATACTAATTTTTCAATTGCTATCGCAACTCTTTTCTTATATGATTTTCTCATCTTATTCTCCTACAATGTATATTTGATTTATTATATTCTAAAAGTTATTTTTATGCAATTTTTTGAACAGTCAGTCTATAGAATTCATAACCTTCAACCTTATTGCCCATAATGGTATTCATATAAATATTTTCACTCTTTATCTTAACTTCCTTAATTTCGCTACAAAAAATCCTTCATAAAGAGAAGTTGGACAAATTGCAATGGTTCCTTCTAGTTTTACTGGCAACATTTGGACTTCTTTAAAAGCTTCTGGCACTATTGGAACAAGTTCTATATCTTTGCTTTTTAAAATTTTTTGTATAATTTTTTCATTTTCATTGTATAAAATTGAACATGTTGAATATATCATTTCATGGCCTGGTTTTAATATATCTACTGCTTTTTTTAATAGGGCAAATTGTGTTTGTTCTGCTCGTTTTACTAATTCTTCTGTAAATACTTTGTTTAACTTTTCATCATTTACATTTATCGTTCCACTTCCACTGCATGGTGCATCTAATAAAATTTTGTCAAAAGAAAAATAATCATTTAAATTTCTTGCATCTTCAATTAATACATTTATTCTTTTTGCACCCTGTTTCTCTATATTATATTTCAATCTTTCTGCTCGTATTTTATTCTTTTCACATGCTGTTATTAAAGCTTTATTATTAGACATTGCAGCTATTTGTGTCGTTTTTCCTCCTGGTGCAGCAGCCATGTCTAATATGTTTTCTTCTTCTTTTGGTTCCAAAAACATTACTGGTATCATTGATGATAAGCTTTGTAAATAAATTTCGCCTTTTTCATATATTTCAAGTTCTCCTATATCCATTTCTTTTGCTTCTTTTATTATTAAAGCCTCTTTGCTCCATTCGACCTCTTCATATTCCAAACCATTAGTCTTTAATTCTTGTTTTACTTTTTCTACATTTGTTTTTAATGTATTTACTCTTAATGTTACTGGTCTATCCGTTGAATATCCTTCAAGAATTTTATTGATTATGCTTTCTTTGTATTGTTCTGATAACATTTTATACAAAAATTCAGGTATGTTCTTTTCCATTTTTTTCTCTCCTATTTATTTATAAGAATTATAGCATAAGAGCCCAAATAAAAAAACATATTAATACTAAAT
>CAYXUA010000008.1:0-20969 GCA_964468015.1 uncultured Clostridium sp.
TTATTTATTTTTAAAATGAGTTCATCAATACAATCAGTATATTTTCCTTGTTCTATCAATTTATTTCTAAAATCATTTAAAGCAACTAAAATAATTCTTCTTTCAATTTTATTAACTTGTAATTTAATCTTTCTTCTAAACATTATTTCTCCTTAATTTAAGGCAAATATGGAATTTCTTCTTTTTTTGGTATTTTTAAAGTATCTGCATATTCTTCAAATTTATTCACTGTATCATTTTCCATTTTGTTGGTCACTCTAACATATATATTGTATGTAGTTTGAATTGTTGAATGTCCTAATCTTTTAGATACTGCTTTAATGTCTGCTCCACTTTCAATTAACCTTGTAGCATGAGTATCTCTAAAATCGTGAAATCTACTATTTATACCTAATTCATAATGAATAACTTTAAAAGCATATTTAGGCGAATCGGTTCCTAAAAATTGTCCATTATCTTTAACAAAAACCAATTCTGCTTTTGGCAATGAAACTTCCAGTTCTCCTTTTGCTTCTATTAATTTTGTTTCTTCTCTTTTTGTTACTTCATTTAAAACTTTTTTCTCATAATAATAAAGGTATGAATCTCCATAAAATTTTTGATTTTCAATTTGTTCATTTTTATATTCTTTCAAAGCTTTTAATAATGTATCGCCAACAGAAATTGTTCTTTTACTTTGAGGATTTTTACAGTCTCCATAATACCAAACTCCAACAGAATGTCCTTTTGTTATATTCTTTCTTTTAGGTAATCCAAATTGATTTTTCTTAATTATATTTTTATTGATAGTAATAGTTTTCTTTTCAAAATCAATACAATCCCAAGTTAATCCATACACTTCAGAAACTCTCATTCCAGTATAATATGCTGTTAAAAAAGAATAATAAATTGAATGTGTACCTTTAAATCTATCTAAAATTCTTTCTATTTCTTCTTGTGTAAAAATATGAGCAGGGTCACCCTCAATTTTATCAATTCTTGGAGCGTGAACGTGTTCTGCAGGATTAGTATTTATATAATTTAAAGTATAACAAGCATATTTTAGAGAACCTTTTATTACTTTTAAGATACTAGCCATATAATTTTTTGAAAAAGCGTGATCTACATATATTTTATTTATAAATTCTTGTAATAATCTTGTATCTAATTGACTCAATTTATAAAATCCAATTCTTGGTTTTACGTGATTTTTTATTATATTAAGATAAGACATTGTAGTAGAATAATGCAAATTAAAATTTGCATAAGTATCAATCCAATAATCTAAAAAATCAGCATAAGACATATTCTCTTTTAGTTGCGTTTTATTTCCACCATAATGAAAATCATTATATGCTTTTGCTCCCTCCTTAAAAGCCTCTGCTTTTGTTGGATAACCTGACTTTGTTATCCATTTTCTTGTGCCTTCCACTGTTGCAACTTCAAAACGGTATTCATATACCTTTCCACGTTTTCTTACATTTACCATAATTACATCTCCTTCACTTTCTAGTGAACGAAAAAAATGCCAACATTTTCGAATGTTGACATTTTATATTACTGTGTCCACAAACCTGTCCACGTAGATTTTTCCTTGAAATATCTAGGTTTTTTAAGTTCTTGTCCACAATTCTTTTATTATGTGGACAAATCGTGGACATTTTGTCATCTGTGGACAAATTATCTACTTTTTTATTTTATCAAATTCCTTTATTTTATTGGGGTTTTGAGATTATTTACCACAACACTGTTTGTACTTTTTCCCACTTCCACATGGGCATGGCTCGTTTCTTCCTACTTTTGGTCCATCATTTACTATTGGGTCTCTTACTACACTTGTTTGTCTTGGTGCCACTGTGCCATCTATTTCTGCATTTTCAAATCCCTCGCCTGTTATTGTTACTGTTTGTTCTCTTGTCGCATTTTCTTTTCTTTGTATATGCAACATTATTTTTACAACATCTAATTTTATATCTGATATCATTTGGTCAAACATGTCAAAACCTTCTATTCTGTATTGTACCACTGGGTCTTTTTGGCCATATGCACGTAATCCTATACCATTTTTTAGTTCTTCCATGTTATCAATATGGTTCATCCATTTGTTGTCTACTACTTTAAGCATAACTATTCTTTCTAGTTCTCTTAACTCTTGCCCTCCAATTTCCTTTTCCTTTGTTTCGTACATTTCATGTGCTTTATTAGATAACTCTGTTCTTAATTCATCAATATCTACATTATCTTTATCTAATGCTTCTACCGCTCCTATATTTAAAGTAGTTCTTACATCTGTTTGAACAGCCTCTTTATTTAAGTGTTTCATATTTTCTAAACCAGCTGTATGAGTATCTATTATCATATCAACTACTGCATCTAGCATACCTAAAATACTATTTTTAATGTCTTCTCCATCTAATACTTGTTTTCTTTGATTATATATTATTGTTCTTTGTGCATTCATTACATCATCATATTGAAGCACATTTTTTCTTATTGAGAAGTTTCTTCCTTCTACCTTTTTCTGGGCCGTTTCTACTGCATTTGTAAGTATTCTCATTTGAAGTGGCAAGTCCTCATCAGCACCTAAAGTATTATATACTTTAGTTACCATGTCTCCTCCAAATATTTTCATTAAATCATCATCAAGCGCTATATAGAATCTTGATTCACCAGGGTCTCCTTGACGTCCACTACGACCACGAAGCTGATTATCAATTCTTCTTGACTCATGACGCTCTGTACCTATTATTTTTAATCCACCTGCTGCTATTACCTTTTCTTTTTCTTCTTTTATTTCTTCTTCATATTTCTTTACCAATTTTTTATATAGTTCTCTTGCATCTAGTATTTCCTTATCTTCTGTTTCATTAAATGCTGTTGCCATGCTGATTAGGCCTTCTGGAGTTCCATTTTTTCTCATTTCTTGTTTTGCTAGATATTCACTATTTCCTCCAAGCATAATGTCAGTACCACGACCTGCCATGTTAGTTGCTATTGTAACTGCACAAAATTTACCTGCTTGTGCTATTATTTGTGCTTCTTTTTCATGCTGCTTAGCATTTAATACTTGATGTGGTATTCCTTCTTTTTTCAGTATACTACTCAATTTTTCTGATTTTTCGATAGAAACTGTACCTACTAGAACTGGTTGCCCTTTACTATAACTTTCCTTTATATCATTTACAACAGCTCTAAATTTTGCATTCTCGTTTTTGTAGATTATATCATTATTATCTATTCTTATAAGTTCTCTGTTTGTTGGTATTTCTACAACATCCAAGTTATATATTTCGTTGAATTCATCTTCTTCTGTCATAGCTGTACCAGTCATTCCAGATAATTTGTCATACATTCTAAAATAATTTTGGAATGTTATTGTTGCAAGCGTTTTTGATTCGTTCGCTATTTTTACATGCTCTTTCGCTTCTATTGCTTGATGTAGACCATTGTTATATCTTCTTCCATACATAATTCTTCCAGTAAATTCGTCAACTATTAGTACTTCTCCATCTTTTACTATGTAGTCAATATCTTTTTTCATTACACCATGTGCTCTTAAAGCTTGATTAACATGGTGAACTATACTTGAGTTATCCAAATCGTTGAAGTTTTCTAGTCTAAATTCTTCTTCTGCTTTTTTTATACCTTTTTGTGTTAATGATGCTGACTTTGCTTTTAAGTCTACTATATAATCATATTTTTCATTGTCTTCCGCTTGTTCCTGATTTTTAACATCTTCTTCTACTATCACTTTTGGTGTTAATCTTCTTACAAAATCATTTGCCTTCTTATATAAATCAGATGATTCATTTGAGGTTCCAGAAATTATAAGTGGTGTACGAGCTTCATCTATTAATATACTGTCAATTTCATCGACGATAGCATAATGAAGTGGTCTTTGTACCATATCTTTTTTATAAATTACCATGTTATCTCTTAAATAGTCAAATCCAAATTCATTGTTTGTTCCATATGTTATATCTGCTGCATAGGCTTTTTGCTTTTCGGCTGGTTCCATTCCGCTTATTGCTAGTCCAACTGTTAAGCCTAAAAATCTATATAGTTTTCCCATCCATTCGCTATCTCTCTTAGCTAAGTAGTCATTTACTGTAACTATATGAACTCCTTTACCAGCTAGTGCATTTAAATATACAGGAAGTGTCGCCACTAATGTTTTTCCTTCACCTGTTTTCATTTCTGCAATTCTACCTTGGTGTAATATTATTCCACCTATTAATTGCACATCAAAATGTCTCATTCCTAATACTCTTTTTGAAGCTTCTCTTACAACTGCAAATGCTTCTGGTAATAAATTATCTAATTCTTCACCATTTGTTAATCTTTGCTTAAATTCAACTGTCTTAGCTGTTAATTCTTTGTCAGATAATTTTTCCATTTCTGGCTCTAACTTATTTATTTTTTCTACTAATGGTCTTGTTCTCTTTATTTCTCTTTCGCTGTAACTCTTAAAAATTTTGCCCACTTTTCATTCCTCCTAAAATTAAATCAAATTATTATAACTATATCACTAATTGGATATAATTTCAATATTTTTCCGGTTATTTGCATAAAGAAATAGCGAATATCTAAAAATATATCACAATATATCCTTAAATATTCGCTATTTCCTTTCGAGCTTGATATAGCTTGAATTAGCCTGCTAGACAATTAGAATGTTTTTGAACTTCTTGTGCTATTTTATCAGTATAAAACTTTAAGTTTTTCATATCAGAACTATTAGATTTTAAAATCTTAGTATGTTCATCTAATTTTTTACTATGTTCCTTCAATATTTCAGTGTGTTCATCTAATTTTTTACTATGTTCCTTCAATATTTCAGTGTGTTCATCTAACTTTTTACTATGTTCTTTCAATATTTTAGTATGTTCATCTAATTTTTTACTATGTTCCTTCATTATTTCAGTGTGTTCATCTAACTTTTTACTATGTTCTTTCAATATTTTAGTGTGTTCATCTAACTTTTTACTATGCTCTTTCAATATTCCAGTGTGTTTATCTAACTTTTTACTATGCTCTTTCAATATTCCAGTATGTTCATCTAGCACTTTTTTCATCTCTTTTTGCTCTATTTTTATTTCAGTAATATCTTGATTCATGTGTAAAATATTATCTTGGATATTTACTAGAAGTTCCACTATTCGATTTTCTTTCATATAATTTCCTCCTTTCTTTTTTTATGATGTTTATATTCTAACACAGCATTTTATATGGAGTCAACCTACTGGTAGACAAAAAGCTTAAAAATTGCTCGTCATTTTTCTGCATTTTTCTCGTTATTTTATATTGATTGTTTCAAAGAATTCTAAAGCCTTAATTATTATTTAATTTTTTACATACAAAAAGACCTTGCATAGAAATATTGCAAGGTCTTTTTGAAACCTATTTTAGTATATCCCGCTGGTTCTAGCCGAGATTTGATTAAAGTAATTGTAAGATTGCAACTTCTGCTGCATCTCCCTTTCTTGGTCCTGCTTTAAGTATTCTTGTATATCCACCAACTCTATCTGCATATTTTGGTGCTATCTCATTGAATAATTTTGCAGGTATATCAATATTGTTACCTTTTTCGTCTTTTACTTTATTTACTTTTCTCATTATTTTTCTTCTAGCATTTAATCTAGATGGTTTATCTTTTTGTCTTGATTCTGTAGTTTCTTCTTTTACTACTTTTAAGTATTCTTTACCATTTTTGCTTTTTACTAATTCAGTAACTTTGTTACCTTTGTTATCTAATTTAGCTTTTACTACTTTTACATCAACCATATCAAAATTGTCTTTTTCTTTTATTGCTAATGCTATTAAACTGTCAACTATTGCTTTTACTTCTTTAGCTCTAGCTTCTGTTGTTTCTATTTTACCATGTAATAGCAAATCTGTTGTTTGACTTTTAAGCATTGCTAATCTTTGATCTGTTGTTCTTCCTAGCTTTCTATTTTTAGCCAATTTGTTTCACCTTCCTTATATGTTTAATTTTACTCGTCCTCTTTCGCGAACTCTAAGTCTAATGAATGTAATTTATTTATTACTTCATCTAAAGATTTTTTACCTAAATTTCTAACTTTCATCATATCTGATTCAGATTTATTTGCTAAATCTTGAACAGTCGTGATTCCAGCTCTTTTTAAGCAATTATATGATCTTACAGATAATTCCAATTCTTCTATTGGCATTTCTAAAATTTTCTCTCTTTTAGATTCCTCTTTTTCAATCATTACTTGTGTATTTTTTGCTGCCTCTGATAAATCTATAAATAATTCTAAGTGACCTGTCATTACTTTTGCTGCTAAACTTAAAGCTTCATATGGTTTTAGACTTCCATCTGTCCATACATCTATTGTTAATTTATCATAATCAACTCGTTGCCCTACTCTAGTATTTTCTACTGAATAATTTACTTTTTTTACCGGAGTAAAAATTGAATCTATTGGAAGAACATTTAATGCTTGATTTTCTTTCTTATTCTTGTCTGCTGTATTATATCCTCTTCCTCTTCCAGCAGTCATTTCTATTTTTAAATGTCCGCCTTCTTCTACTGTTGCTATATGTAAGTCTCCATTTAATACCTCAATTGTACCATCTGTAACTATATCTTTAGCAGTTACTTCTCCTGGTCCTTTAAAGTCAATACTTAATACTTTATCATCATTATCAAATGATTTTAGTCTTACACTTTTTAAATTAACTATTAATTCTGGAACATCTTCTACTACATCTGGTATTGTTGCAAATTCATGAACTACTCCATCTATTTTAACACTAGTTATAGCAGTACCTGGTAAAGATGATAATAGGATTCTTCTTAATGAGTTACCTATTGTCATTCCGTATCCTCTTTCCAATGGTTGACATTCAAATCTTGCATAGTTATTTTCATTATCAACTTCTAAGCACTCAATATTTGGTTTTTCAAATTCAATCATTATTTTTTCTCCTATCTTGTAGTAAATACTTCTTTACTACAATTTTAATTTATAGATTATTTAGAGTATAACTCAACTATTAAGTGTTCTGCTACTGGAAGATCTATATCTTCTCTTGCAGCTAATCTTACTACTTTTCCACTTAATGTTTTATTATCTTTTTCTAACCATTCTGGAACTGGTCTTGACGCATTTTCTTCTACATTTGCTTTTATTGTTTTATTGTCTTTTCTTATTTCTCTTACTGCAATTACATCTCCTGGTTTTACTAAGTAAGATGGAATATCAACTTTCTTTCCATTAACTTCAAAATGTCCATGTGTTACCATTAATCTAGCTTGTGCTCTTGAGCTTCCATATCCTAATCTGTATACTACATTATCTAGTCTACTTTCTAGAATTTGTAATAAGCATTCACCTGTAATTCCTTTTTTATTTTCAGCCATTTCAAAGTATTTTCTAAATTGCTTTTCTGCAACTCCATAATATGCTTTTGTTTTTTGTTTTTCTCTTAATTGAGTACCGTATTCAGAAAGTTTTTTCTTCTTTTGTCCATGTTGTCCTGGAGCATAGTTTCTTCTTGATATACTGCATTTGTCTGAATAGCATCTAGAACCTTTTAGGAACAATTTTTGACCTTCTCTACGGCAAATACGGCATTGTTCATCTTTATATCTTGCCATTTATTATTTACACCTCCATAATTTTTAAAGAAATTAAATCTTTTTATACACCTATACTCTTCTTCTTTTTGGTGGTCTGCAACCATTGTGTGGTATTGGTGTTACATCTTTTATCATACTGATTTCTAATCCAGCTGTTTGAAGTGATCTTATAGCTGCTTCACGTCCTGAACCAGGACCTTTTACGTATACTTCAACTGTTTTTAGTCCATGTTCCATTGCTGCTTTAGCTGCTGTTTCTGCCGCTTGTCCTGCTGCGAATGGAGTACTCTTTCTAGAACCTTTGAAGCCTAATCCACCAGCGCTAGCCCAAGCTATTACATTTCCTTGAACATCTGAAATAGTTACTATTGTATTATTGAAACTAGAATGGATATGAGCTGCACCTTTATCGATGTTTTTTCTATCTCTTCTTCTAGTTGTTGTTTTCTTTACTGAACCTTTTACAGCCATTTGGTTTCCTCCTTAATTATTTTTTACTTTTACTTACTAATTTTCTAGGACCTTTTCTTGTTCTAGCATTTGTTTTTGTTCTTTGACCTCTAACTGGTAATCCTTTTCTATGTCTTAATCCTCTATAGCATCCGATTTCTGTTAATCTCTTAATGTTTAAAGCTACTTCTCTTCTTAAATCTCCTTCTGTTTTGTATCCTTCCATAGCTTTTCTTATGCTATTAACTTGATCGTCTGTTAGGTCTTTTACTCTAGTATCTGGATTTATTCCAGCTTCCTTAAGTATTTTTTGAGAACTTGTTAGGCCTATTCCATAAATATATGTAAGTCCTATTTCAACTCTCTTTTCTCTAGGCAAATCTACTCCTGCTATACGAGCCATATTTTTTAGCACCTCCGCATAAATATTTTATTTTCATCTTTTCTTTTTTTAAGTGAAATGTATTTTTCTATAAATTAAAGTTTATTACTAAACTCTAATTTATAGAAAAATAGTCTAATAAAAAAAGGAAAGACATTATATATAAACACAAATTAGAATTTGTAAACTAAATTTGTTTACCAGCCGCAACTAATTTATGTTAATACCAAAAATTAACCTTGTCTTTGTTTGTGTTTTGGATTTTCACAAATAACTCTTATGACACCTTTTCTTTTGATTATTTTGCATTTTTCACACATTTTCTTAACTGATGGTCTTACCTTCATTTCTTACACCTCCTAAAAATTCTAGAAGTTAGTTTAAGAGATAGGTGGGTTAATACAAATCTCCATCTAACAATTATATATTATTTATCTCTCCATGTTATACGCCCTCTTGAAAGGTCATATGGTGATAGTTCAAGTCTTACTTTATCACCTGGAAGTATTTTTATATAATTCATTCTTAGTTTACCAGATATATGAGCTAATACCTCATGCCCATTTTCTAGTTTTACCTTAAAATTGGTATTTGGTAATGCTTCTACAACAGTACCCTCAATTTCGATAACATCCTCTTTTGCCATGCTTTTTCCCCTCCTCAAAAGAGATTTATTACATTTTCGCATATAGCTTATATAGTATATAATATTTTTAAAATAATGTCAAGATTTCTGGCTCTTTTTCTGTAATTAAAATTGTATTTTCATAATGTGCAGCCAGACTACCATCCTCAGTTACAATTGTCCATCCATCTTCTAATTCTAAAATATCTGGCTTCCCTTGTATAACCATTGGTTCTACGGCTATAGTCATTCCTGGCTCTAATCTTACCCCTTTTCCAGATTTTCCATAGTTTGGCACTCCTGGGTCTTCATGCATTTCTCTACCAATTCCATGACCTTGAAATTCCATTACTACAGAAAATCCATTTTTCTTTACATATTCTCCTATTGCATGTGATACGTCCCCAATTCTATTACCTGGCACTGCATATTTTATTCCTTCAAAAAATGCTTGCATTGTGACATCTAGTAATTTTTGTTTTTCTTTAGAAGGTTTTCCTACTATATATGTTCTTGCAGCATCTCCATGGAATCCATTTTTTAATACTACTAAATCTATGCTTACAACATCTCCATCTTTTAAATGAACATCTTTTGATGGTATACCATGTATTACTTCATCATTTATTGATATACATAAGGTTGCAGGAAAATTTGGAACTCCTTTTTCTCCACTTGGATAATTTTTTTGCGCGGGTATTGCTCCATTATCTTTTATAAATTGCTCTGCAATTTTATCTAATTGCATTGTTGATATTCCTGGTTTTATATATTTTTCTACTTCTTTATGTGTTAAATATGCAAGTTTACAGGCTTCTCTCATCAATTCTATTTCTTTTTTTGATTTTATATATACCATTTTTATTCTCCCATTTTTGCATAATCTAGAGACTCTTTTACTAATTCATCTATGCTAGTATGCTCATCAGATACAATATTTCTTAATTTTTCTTGTTTTTCATAGTAAGTTATTAATGGTTTTGTATTTATCTCGTATGTATTTAATCTATCTCTTATTATTGTTTCATTATCATCTGTTCTTTGAATTAATACTTCGCCACATTCATCGCATATTCCTTCTTGCTTTGGCCTTTTTCCGTATTTTAAATTATATATCGCATTACAATTTGGGCAAATTCTTCTATTAACTATTCTATCTATAATTAACTCATTTGATACATCTATATTTATTGCTGAGTTTACTTTTAGTTCATACTTATTTAATAAATCATCTAAATGTTTTGCTTGTTCTTGCGTTCTTGGATATCCATCCAATATCATATCTTGATTTATATCATTTGGTAATATTTCTTCTTCAAATATTCTTATTGCTAATTCATCAGGTACTAGTTTTCCTTCTTCAATACATTTCTTGATTTCTTTACCTAGCTCTGTCTCTTGTTTCATTATATTTCTAAACACATCACCAGTAGCAATATAATCTGCTCCTATTTCTTTTGCTAATATTTTCCCAACTGTTCCTTTACCTGCTCCTGGTGCTCCTAACATTACTATTACCATTTTTTCACTCCTTAATATTATTTATATGATTTTTTCAAAACAAACTATAATATTTGCTTTGAAAAAATCATACAGGACAAATATATTTTTCATATTTGCCCTATATTATTTTATTCCAAGAATCCTTTATAGTGTCTCATTACTAATTGAGATTCTAATTGTTGTACTATTTCTAGTGCCACACCAACTACGATAAGTATTGATGTTCCACCAAATGCAATATTTAAATCTGTAAATCTTATAAGCATTGGTAGTATAGCAATTATTGCTAAGAATAATGCTCCAAACCATGTTAATTTAGATACTATTGATGATAAATATTCAGTTGTTGGTTTTCCAGCTCTTATTCCTGGGATAAATCCACCATTTTTCTTTATATTATTTGAAACTTCTGCTGGATTAAATGTTGCATAAGTATAGAAGAATGTAAATCCTACTATTAATAATAAGTATACTACAGCATTAGCTATTGAATATCCTATTGGAATTCCAACTGATGTTGAAGTTGCTATTGAGAACTTATACACACCTGCCCAGAAACCTGTTTGTGTTGCTATGTCTTTTATAAATATTTGTAAGAACATTGCTGGGAATGTCATAAATGCTGATGCAAATATTATTGGCATAACTCCAGCCATTGCTAATTTTAGAGGAATATGTGTGCTTTGTCCACCATACATTTTTCTTCCTACTACTTTCTTAGCATATTGTACAGGCACTCTTCTTTCTGATTGTTGTACAAATACAACTCCTGCTATTAATATTATAGCTCCTATTAGTATTCCTATAGCAGTTATTAAACCAGCTGTATTAAATCCTGTACTTGTAAATATTAGGTCTTTTAA
This sequence comes from uncultured Clostridium sp., assembly GCA_964468015.1. Lineage (GTDB taxonomy): Bacteria > Bacillota > Clostridia > TANB77 > CAG-508 > UMGS1864. The sequence continues at coordinate 11,409 of CAYXUA010000008.1, forward strand.
TGTTACTAGGAAACTTGGTAATCCAGAAATAATTCCTACAAATATTAACATAGATATTCCATTTCCTACACCTTTTTCTGTTATTTGTTCACCTAGCCACATAAGTATTGCAGTACCTGCAACTAAACTTAGTACTACTGTTAATCCAGTCATGAAACCTGGATTTATAAATATACCTGTATCTTTATATGATATATATATTCCAGCAGCTTCAACAGTTGCTAAAATTATCATAAGAATTTTAGTATACTTATTTACTTTAGCCTTACCAGCCTCTCCACCTTCTTTTATCAATTTCTCAAGTGATGGAATTATCATTCCAAGCAATTGAATTACAATTGATGCAGTAATGTATGGAGTAATAGACATTGCAAAAATTGATAATCTAGAGAAGGCACCACCAGAGATTATATCAATTAATCCTGATATTCCATTTGATGATGCTTGCATTTCATCATTTAATGCAATAGTGTCTATCCCTGGCACAGCTATATAGCAACCTAATCTAAATATAACTATTAATACTAGTACATATAATAGTCTTTTTCTAACATCAGGTGTTTTTAGTGCGTTTTTTATTGTTTTAAACAACTAAATCACCTCTGTCTTTCCACCAAGAGCTTCTATTTTCTCTTGTGCAGATTTAGTAAATCTTTTTGCTTTCACAGATAGCTTTTTCTCTAAACTTCCTGTTCCAAGAATAACTATTCCGTCATTTACTTTACTAATTATTCCTTCTGCTAATAGGCTTTCAGCACTAACTTCTTCTGCTTTTGATTTATTAAGCATTGTTAAAGTTACTTCTGTATATTCTTTAGCATGTATGTTTGTGAATCCTCTTTTTGGTAATCTTCTATATAAAGGTGTTTGACCTCCTTCAAAACCACGTCTTACTCCTCCACCTGATCTTGCTTTTTGTCCTTTATGTCCTCTACCAGAAGTTTTTCCAAGTCCAGAGCCAACTCCACGACCAACTCTTTTTCTTGCTACCTTTTTTACTGCTGGTTTTAATTCACCTAATTCCATTTATGTTCGCACCTCCTATTTTTTTGAAATACTATTTGTTAATTAAAGTATCTCTTCTACTTTTTTTCCTCTTTTTTTAGCTATTTCTTCGATTGTGCTCATATTTTCAAGAGCATTAATTGTAGCATATACTACATTTCTAGGGTTATTTGTTCCTATAACCTTAGTTTTTATATCTCTATATCCAGCAAGTTCTAGCACTGGTCTTACACTACCTCCGGCAATAAGTCCACTACCTTTTTGTCCTGGTTTTAATAATACACTTGCACTACCAAATTTTCCAACATATTCATGTGGTATTGTTGTTCCTACAATTGGAACTTTTATTAAGTTCTTTTTAGCTTCTTCAATAGCTTTCTTTATAGCATCTGGAACTTCTGCTGCTTTTCCATTTCCTACACCTATGCTTCCATTTCCATCTCCTACAACCACTAATGCGCTAAATCTGAAAGTTCTACCACCTTTAACAACTTTTGCAACTCTGTTAATGGCAACAACTTTTTCTTTTAATTCTACTGCATTTTCTTCCATCTGTTTTTATTTCCCTCCTTCTTCTTAGAATTCTAAGCCGCCTTCTCTTGCAGCTTCAGCTAGCTCTTTTACAACTCCGTGATATATGTAGCCTCCTCTATCGAAAACTACTGTTTTTATATTTTTTTCTAAAGCTCTTTTTGCAATTAAAGCTCCTAGTTCTTTAGCTGCTTCTTTATTGCTATGCTTTGTTTTTATTTCTTTATCAAGAGTAGATGCACTAACTAATGTTGTAGCTTTATCATCATCAATAACTTGAACATATAGATTATTATTGCTTCTATATACGCAAAGTCTTGGACATTCAGCTGTTCCAGATATTTTTCTACGAACTCTTGCATGTCTTCTTTCTCTTTGCTCTTTTCTATCTATTTTTGTTATCATTTTCTTTTTCACCTCATTTTCAATGTGATTTATTGATAGGTAGCTATATTCTATTTCTTACCAGCTTTACCTTCTTTTCTTCTAATAACCTCTTCAGCATATTTAATACCTTTACCTCTATATACTTCAGGTGGTCTTTTTGTTCTTATAACTGCTGCTGTTTGACCTACTAATTCTTTATCTATTCCTCTTACAATAATTGTATTTGGATTTGGAACTTCATATGTTATTCCTTCTGGTGCTTCCATTTCTACTGGGTGTGAATATCCTAGTGTTAATACTAGTTTTGTTCCACTCTTTTGAGCTCTATATCCTACACCATTTATTTCTAGTTGTCTAGTGAATTCCTTAGTAGTTCCTTCTATCATATTATTAATTAATGTTCTTGTTAATCCATGTAGACTTCTGTTTTCAGGTTCATCATCACATCTTGTTAATGTAATAGTATTGTTTTCCATTTTTATATCTATATTTTTATGGAATTCCTTTGTCATTGTGCCTTTTGGACCTTTAACTGTAACTGTATTTCCGTCTATTTTAACTTCAACTCCGTCAGGAACTGCTATTGGTTTATTTCCTATTCTTGACATCTTGTATTTTCCTCCATTCTTTCAAATTAAATTACCAAATATAAGCTAGAACTTCTCCACCTATACCTTTTTGTCTAGCTTCTTTATCTGTCATTAACCCTTGTGATGTTGAGATTATAGCAATACCTAAACCGTTTAATACTTTTGGTAATTCGTCTTTTGCTGCATATATTCTTAAACCTGGTTTACTAATTCTTTTTAATCCTGCTATTACTCTCTTACCTTTTTCGTCATATTTTAATGTTATTCTTATTATTCCTTGTGTTTCATTATCTATTTCTTCAACAGCCTTTACATATCCTTCATCTAATAATATTCTAGCTATTGATTTTTTCATATTTGATGCTGGTATGTCAACTGTTTTGAATTTAGATGTATTTGCATTTCTAATTCTTGTTAACATATCTGCTATTGGGTCAGTAATATTCATTCTTTTTCTTACCTCCTTTTTTACTTGTTATATTCTACCAACTTGATTTTTTAACGCCTGGTATTTCGCCTTTATGAGCTAATTCTCTAAAACATATACGGCAAATTCCAAACTTTCTTATATAAGCATGTGGTCTACCACAAATTTTACATCTGTTGTAATATCTTGTTTGATATTTTGGTTCTCTTTGTTGTTTTATAATCATTGATTTTTTAGCCATTTGCTTTAATTCCTCCTTTTTTAAGGCTTAGATATTTTATACTCTAAATGGCATTCCAAGAAGAGTTAATAATTCTTTTGCTTCTTCATCAGACTTAGCTGTTGTAACGAATATAATATCCATACCTCTTATTTTATCTATTTTATCATATTCTATTTCTGGGAATATTAATTGTTCTTTTATACCCATTGAATAGTTTCCTCTACCGTCAAAAGAATTAGCTGATACTCCTCTAAAATCTCTAACTCTTGGAAGAGCAACATTGAATAATTTGTATGCAAAATCATACATTTTTCCACTTCTTAGTGTTACTTTGCATCCAACTTTTGCTCCTTCTCTTAATTTAAATGCTGCTATTGATTTTTTAGCTTTAGTAACAACTGGCTTTTGACCTGTTATTAGCCCTAAATCGTTCATCGCATTTTCTAATGATTTTGGATTATCTTTTATATCTCCTAATCCAATGTTTATTATAATTTTTTCTAATTTTGGCACTTGCATAACAGATTTATAATTAAATTTCTTCATTAATGCAGGTATAACTTCTTTCTCATATTGTTCTCTTAATTTTTCCATTATAACTTATAGCCTCCTTCCTATTTTAATTTTGTACCACATTTTTTGCAAACGCGTACTTTTCCATCTTTTTCAATTTCAAAACCTATTCTTGTTGGCTTTCCGCATTTTGGACATACAACTGCTAATTTGCTGCTATGTATTGCAGATTCAATGCTTAGTATTCCGCCTTCTTCTCCTTGTTTTCTAGGTTTTACATGTTTTTTTCTTATATTAACACCTTTAACTATAACCTTTTCTGTTTTTGGTATTACTTCTAAAACTTCTCCAGTTTTTCCTTTATCATTTCCAGATAAAACTTGAACTGTATCACCTTTTTTTATTTTCATTACAGGATTCTCCTCCTTTTCCTTCTAATTATCGCTAATTTTAATGTTTAGTTATTATAAAACTTCTGGAGCTAATGAAAGTATTTTCATGTAGTTCTTGTCTCTTAATTCTCTTGCAACTGGGCCAAATATACGAGTACCTTTTGGGTTTCCATCATCTTTTATTATTACAGCTGCATTTTCATCGAATTTTATATAAGAACCATCTGGTCTTCTAGCACCTTTTTTAGTTCTAACAACTACTGCTTTAACAACATCACCTTTTTTTACAACGCCTCCTGGTGTAGCATCTTTAACAGAAGCTATGATTATATCACCAATTTCAGCATATTTTCTATATGAACCACCTAAACATCTGATGCACATAATTTCTTTTGCACCTGTGTTGTCAGCTACTTTTAATTTTGATTGTTGTTGTATCATTGCTATAGTCCTCCTTTTTCTTTTACTTTATTTTATATCAGCTTTTTCCATTATTTCAACAACTCTCCATCTTTTATCTTTTGAAAGAGGTCTTGTTTCCATAACTTTAACTTTGTCTCCTACATGGCATTGATTTTCTTCGTCATGTGCTTTTAATTTATATGTGTTTTTTACTATTTTTCCATACAATTTATGTTTAACATTAGTTTCAACTGATACTACAACTGTTTTGTCCATTTTATCAGATGTAACTATTCCTACCATAACTTTACGAAGATTTCTTTCTGACATTGAAATTTCTCCTTTCTTTTAGAGATTTTTGACCTTAAGCTTTTTTCTCAGCTAATTCTCTTTCTCTAAGAATTGTTTTTATTTTAGCTATATCTTTCTTAACTTCTTTTATTTTCATAGGATTATCTAACCCATTTGTTGCTAGACTAAATCTTAGTTTAAATAATTCAGATTTTAATTCTTCTAATTCCTTCTCTAGCTCTGGTGAAGACATTTCTCTTATTTTATTTATCTTCATCATTATCACCACCCATTTCAATTTCTTTGCTTACGAATTTAGATTTTACAGGTAGTTTATGCATTGCTAACCTTAATGCTTCTCTTGCAGTTTCCTCTGGTACTCCTGCGATTTCGAACATTACTCTTCCTGGTTTTACAACTGCTACCCAGTACTCTGGAGCTCCTTTACCTTTACCCATACGAGTTTCAGCTGGTTTCTTTGTTATTGGCTTATCTGGGAAAATTTTTATCCAAACTTTTCCACCTCTTTTAATAAAACGAGTCATAGCCACACGAGCAGCCTCTATTTGGTTTGAAGTAATCCAGCCAGCCTCAGTTGCTTGTAATCCGTATTCTCCATCAGATACTTGTGTACCTCTTGTTGCTTTTCCTCTATTTCTTCCCTTTTGCATTTTTCTGTATTTGCTTCTTTTTGGCATTACTGGCATTATCCCTCGCCTCCTTCTGCGCTAGCTTTCTTTTTACCTAAAACTTCTCCTTTATATATCCAAACTTTAACACCTATTTTTCCATAAGTTGTATCAGCTTCATAGAATCCATAGTCTATATCAGCTCTTAAAGTTTGAAGTGGAATAGTACCTTCTTTGTAGAATTCAGTTCTTGCCATATCAGCTCCACCTAATCTACCAGATACTGCTGTTTTAATTCCTAAAGCACCTGCTTTCATTGTTTTTTGCATTGCTTGTTTCATTGCTCTTCTGAAAGATATTCTCTTTTCTAATTGAGCGCATATATTTTCTGCAACTAATTGTGCATCTAAATCGATGTTTTTTACCTCTACGATATTTAGGCTAACATCTTTGCCTATCATTTTTTGTACTTCTAGCTTTGTTGTTTCAGCTAGGTTTCCGCCTTTACCAATTACTAATCCTGGTTTTGCGGCATATACATTTACTCTTAATATTTTTGCTGTTCTTTCGATCTCTATTTTAGAAATTCCAGCAGCAAATAATTTCTTTTTAAGTAATTCACGGATTTTATAATCTTCAATTAGGTAATCACTAAAATCTTTTGAATCTGCATACCATTTTGAGTTCCAATCTTTGATTACACCAACTCTTAATCCATGTGGATGCATTTTTTGTCCCATTGTAAATGTTCCTCCTTCTTTATTAATCTTCTTTTTCTCTTAAAACTATTGTTATATGACTTGTTCTTTTTCTAATTCTAACTGCTGAACCTTTTGCAGCTGGTCTAATTCTTTTTAGAGTTGGACCTTGATTTGCATATATTTCAGCAACATATAACTTACTTGCGTTCATTTTATGATTGTTTTCAGCATTTGCTATAGCTGATTTTAATAATTTTTCAATTATTTCTGATGAAGCTTTTGGTGTGTATTTTACTATTGCTAAAGCTTCACTTGTGCTTTTTCCTCTTATCAAGTCAGCCACTATTTTTACTTTTCTGCTTGATATTCTAGCATATTTTAATTCTGCTCTTGCTTCGATTATATTCTCTTGCTTTTCTTGCACGATTTTTCCCTCCTTCATGTAAGATTTATTTATTTAACATTAGTTGTTTTTTCTCCTGAATGACCTTTGAAAGTTCTTGTTGGAGCAAATTCTCCTAATTTATGACCAATCATTTCTTCTGATATATAGATTGGAACATGTTTTCTTCCATCATGAACAGCTATTGTATGTCCTACCATTTGTGGATATATTGTAGATGCTCTTGACCATGTTTTTAGAACTTCTTTTTTACCAGTTTCATTCATTGCTTCAATTCTTTTTAACAACTCTGGTGCTACGAAAGGTTTCTTTTTGCTTGATCTTGACATTATTCTTTTTCCCTCCTTCATAGGATTTTAAGATATTTTTCTATTTTCTTCTCTTAACAATAAATTTGTCAGATTGTTTATTTTTCTTTCTTGTCTTGTATCCAAGTGCTGGTTTACCCCAAGGAGTTAATGGCCCTGGTCTTCCTACTGGTGCTCTACCTTCACCACCACCATGAGGGTGATCGCAAGGGTTCATAACAGAACCTCTAACTGTTGGTCTAATTCCCATATGTCTTTTTCTTCCTGCTTTACCTATTTTAATATTTTCATAATCTGCATTTCCTATTGTTCCTACAGTTGCTCTACATACAGCCATAACAAGTCTCATCTCTCCTGATGGAAGTCTTACATGGGCATATTTTCCTTCTTTAGCCATAAGTTGAGCTTCTTGTCCTGCTGCTCTTACTAATTTTCCACCTTGACCTGGATTTAACTCGATATTATGAATCATTGTACCTACTGGTATATTTTCTATTGGTAAACAGTTACCTGGTTTTATATCAGCATTTGGTCCTGATACAACCTTATCTCCATCTTTTAATCCGATCGGAGCTAATATATAAGCTTTTTCTCCATCTTCATATTGGATTAATGCTATGTTAGCACTTCTGTTTGGATCATATTCGATTCCTATTACAGTTGCTACCATATCATCTTTTTTACGTTTAAAATCTATTATTCTATACTTTTGTCTGTTTCCACCACCTTGATGTCTAACTGTTATTCTACCATAAGAGTTTCTACCTGCATTTTTATTTTTCTTAGCAAGTAATGACTTTTCCGGAGTCTTTTTTGTTATTTCTTCAAATGTAGAAACAGTCATATTTCTTGTTGATGGTGTAATTGGTCTATAATGTTTAATTCCCATTTTCTATTCTCTCCTTTAAAATATTTATTCTCCTAGTTTTTTCTAGATAATTTTTAGAGTTTAAACTCCTGTAAATTCATCAATTGCATCTTTGTATTTGTTAGCAACTTTAACTTCTTTACCACCTTTTGCAAGATATTTGCTATCTTGTGGATTTGTATCTATTGTTACTATTGCTTTTTTCCAATCAGATGTCTTACCTTGATGAACTCCCATTCTTTTTTGTTTTCCTCCAACATTCATTGTATTAACTTTTAATACTTTAACATTGAATAATTTTTCAACTGCTGTTGCAATCTGAATTTTTGTAGCTTTTTTAGCTACTTCAAAGGTATACTTTCCTTCTTGTAATGCTTCATTACTTTTTTCAGTAATTATTGGTCTTATAATAATATCTTCTGGTCTCATTATGCGTACACCTCCTCGATTTTCTTAACAGTATCTAATGTAACAACTAGTTTTTTGTATTTTAGTAAATCATATACATTTATTGTATTTACTAAACTTGTTTTTACATTTTCAATATTTCTAGCTGACATTTGAACTGTTTCGTTCTTTTCTGGTAAAAGAATTAATGCTGGTTCTGCAACCTTTAAGCTTGTTAATGCATTTACCATATTTTTTGTTTTAATTTCTTTTAAGTCAAATTTATCAACAACTACTAGTGAGTTTTCTAATACTTTTGAACTTAATACTGATTTTATTGCTAGTCTCTTTTCTTTCTTATTTACTGTATATTTATAGCTTCTAGGTTTTGGTCCTAATGCTATACCACCTTTTATCCATTGTGGTGCTCTTATACTTCCTTGTCTAGCTCTACCTGTTCCTTTTTGTCTCCAAGGTTTTCTTCCACCACCAGAAACTTCGCTTCTAGTTTTTGTGCTTTGTGTACCTTGTCTTTGATTAGCTAAGTAATTAACAAGTACGCTATGTACTACTGCTTCGTTTGGTTCAATTCCAAATATTTCTTCTTTTAATTCTACTTCGCTAACTTTTTTACCTTTAATATCATATACATCTATTTTAGGCATTGTTTTTCCTCCTTCCCCTATTTAACTGCTTTCACTGAATTTTTTATTTTTAGTATTGCTCCTTTATTTCCTGGAACACTACCTTTTACTAATATTACATTTTTGTCTAAGTCTACTCTTACAACTTCTAAGTTTTGAATTGTAACAGTATCTACACCCATATGTCCTGGAAGTTTTTTGCCTTTGAAAACTCTTCCTGGTGTTGATGTTGGTCCCATTGAACCTGGTCTTCTATGATACATAGAACCATGTCCCATTGGTCCTCTGTGTTGTCCATGGCGTTTTATAACACCTTGGAATCCTTTTCCTTTTGTTGTTCCTTGTATGTCAACTTTATCTCCTGCTGCAAAAACATCTGCCTTTAATTCTGAACCCACTGTCATATTCTCAATTGAAGCTAGTCTGAATTCTCTTAGATGTTTTTTTGCTTCTATATTAGCTTTTTTGAAGCTTCCTTTTTGTGGTTTGTTTAATTTCTTTTCTTTAACTGCACCAAAACCTAATTGAACTGCATTGTAACCATCAGTTTCAACTGTTTTTACTTGTACTACTGTACATGGTCCAGCTTCTATAACTGTTACTGGAATAACAACTCCGTTTTCGTCAAATATTTGAGTCATTCCTACTTTTTTGCCTATTAATCCCTTATTCATTTTTTCCTCCTAACTATTGGCTGATTTTTCTATCAGCTTGGTTTTTTAGATTAATTTGATTCTTAATTATAATTTTATTTCGATGTCTACACCTGCTGGCAAGTCTAATTTCATTAAACTATCTACAGTCTTTTGTGTTGGATATAGAATATCTATAACTCTTTTATGTGTTCTCATTTCAAATTG
>CAYXUA010000009.1:0-20747 GCA_964468015.1 uncultured Clostridium sp.
AATACGCCTCTTGGGACTTTCACCCTAGATTTATGACATGCCCGTCATACAAAAAGAAGTAGAACCTAGTTCTACTCCTGCTTTTGAGCATATGTCTGTTAGCACAGTTTTTATACTACAAGGATATTCTAGCGTGCTACCATCGTAATTGAATTCGAATTTTATCATGTTGTCATTCGCCTTTATTGTCATTACATTATCATCATCTTCTGTCTCTTCAATATAAAATATTCCCATTGGAATTGTTTCATAATTTTCATCTATTTTTATTCCATAGTCCACTTTGATTTCTTCACTCATATTAGTAAGATTATCTTTATATATTTTTAACTCTATATATTGTGATGTAACACTCCCAAGAGAGAATTCTTCATTATTAAACAGTTCTTGTCCAATTTTAAATTTTAATATGTAATCTGGATTAATCAATTGATTATTAACATATATATTCAGTATGTTTTCCGGATTTCCATATATTCTATTTTTCCAATCATCACTTACTAAATACATATCATTCACTCACCTTCTTTTTTTGAGTTATATTAAATGACACTCGCCAATGTGATTGACTTACATCTTCTCCATCTCCTGTATCTATCATTTCTGATGTTCTTTTAGAACATCTAAATGGCGCTGTTATTACACCATTTTCTACTGATGGCACTTTCAATGTTACATTCATAGGGTTTTTAAAAGTTTCTGCAAGTATTTCTTCTGCTTCTTGTTCTGTTAAGTAATCCCAAGCCAATTCAGCATTTATCATTCCTTTTGCAATTGTTGTATCTATTAAAGCTCCTGTCACTTGACTATTATAGCTATCTGCATCTATATCTTCTATATCGTCCTTATATGATGAAGGAGACTTCATTAATTTTCCATCACTTTTCCATATCATATTATCCACCTACCTCTATTACTGCTTTTCCTGTTCTTCTTCTCTTTTCATTTATATAATCGATGACATCATCAAATAATGTGTTATCTCCTACTTTAATAGTTAATCTTTGTAGTGCATTATTATTTTGTTTTCTATTTACTGCATCTGCTATTTCTTGTTTCATATCTCTAAATTGCGGAGATTGCCCCAATGGAATAATTGCTTCATTATATCTTCCTTCACCTATATTTGCAATGGTTGAACCTATTGCAATTCCTCCTGTTGCTAATCTAGGTATGCTTATTCTTCCAATAGGCTTAATATTGAATCCTATTGTTCCTCCTCCCATTATATCTGGTAATTTAAAATGTAATCCATTTAGGCCTTTTATTATTGCATTAACTCCATCTATAACTGCATTTCCCATTGTTTCAATTCCTCCAACAATAGAATTTATTATGCCTTTTATTGTACTCCAAATAGAATCAAATATGTTACATACTGTAGTTCTTAATCCTTCCCAAATTTCGTCCCACTTACCTTTTATTTGCATTAATATTCCTATTATTATATTTCTAATGTTTTCAATTACAACAGATATGTTTTCTTTTAGGTTATTCCATATATCAACTACAGTTCCTATTATAGCTTGTATTCCATTGCATAATCCTTCCACAATATTATTACCAAATCCTTCAAATACTGTACTTGGTGAATGTATTCCAAGCAATGAACAAAATCCTTCTACTATTGGCCTTATAACATTATCATATAGCCACATTGCGATATTCGATAGTGCTTCTAATATTCCATTTAACAAACCAAGTACTATATCTCCACCAGATTCTTGAAATTTCGTTCTGAAATAATCTGCTATATTGGATACTGCTATAAGTATGAAATCTCCTAAAACAGCACATAATGCTACTAGCGCTTGGCCTATAATAAAAAATAGATTTGATACTATTCCATTCCAATCTATTGCACTTATAAACTCTAGAATTGTATTTCCTACTCCTATCCAATCTATTGTCTTTAACATTTCACTTAAAAAATTCATTACTCCTATTAATCCATTTGAAATCATTTGAGCAAATTGCTCCCAATCAATTGTAGTTAGTAAAGAATTTAGTATTTCTGCTAAACTTGCGCCTACTTCACCCCAATTTATACTACTTGCTATCTCAAATCCTAACATTATCATCATATTTATTCCTTGCGCCATTGTATTACCTACTTGCTGCCAATTTATTGTTGTTATGGCGTTATTTAACAATCCTATTAGGTTATCTATAATGAACTTTATTGTATTTATTATCTGGTTCCAGTTTATTTTACTAAGTGCTTCATTAATCTTTTGTCCTATCTGAACTCCTATATTTGAAAAATCCTTGTTATTGATTTCATTGCTCATACTTTCATCTATTTTACTTAAATCTATATTAGGTTCAACCTCTGCATTAATTTTATAAGTATCTAATTGCGAGAATATATTTATCCCATTCACACTATATACCATGCTTTGTACTAGTTTTACAGCTTCATATGCTAGATTAACAAGCCATTCAATGATTGGCGCTAAAGTACTACCTAGAGCATTTTTTATGTATTCTATATTTGCCATTAATTGTTTTGCTGAATCTGATTGTCCATTTAACCAACTTGTTCCTAAGCTATTTAATTCATTAAATACTCCTCTTATACTATTTTTAGCAGAATTCATCACGAGACTAAAACCTGATTTTAGTTTTTCTCCAATTTTACTAAAGTCTATTTTGCTAAATTCTTCTTTGATTTTTGGTATTTCTTTTTTCAACGATTCTTGCACTTTATTTAGACTTATTTTATTTATTTTTTTAGAAGCTTCTTTTGCTACTTCATTTATTTCTGGTTCAATTTTCCTTATTGTTTTTATTACTTTTTCTACATTCTCTGTTATCCTGATTTCAACTTCTTCTGTTATCATTTTTTTCCTCCTTTCATATAAAAAATAAACAGCACTATTTCTAGTACTGTTTATTACTGTTTATTTTTTTATTATTTTAACTTATCTAATAATTCTTGCTTCTTTATGCTAAATTCATAATCATTAATAACACCTTTGGCATGTAAATCATATAATTGGTCTAGTTGTTCTATGGGAGTTACTTCTTTTCTGTTATCTACATATTTTATATTTTCTGCATCTATATAATGTTTTCTGCACTCTTCTAATGCTTGTGTTAAGTCTGATACCATTATTGATTTTTTATTCCACTTATATTTTATATAAAACTGAAGTAACTGCCCAACGGCGTTAATAGTCACCCCTATATATATACCATTAATTTCCGATGTTTTTAGCATTTTTATCTCATATGATGCAATTCTTTCTACTGGAAGCTGAACAATATTGCTCTCTGATGCATCTTCTAAATATAGTAATCTTCTATCCGTTATTACAAACACATTTGTCCAATCTAGTTTACTTATCTGCCTTTTCCCTCCTGAAAGAAATAGTACCTTTTCTTCTCTATCAATTGTGTTTTCAACTGCTTGAATTGTTCCCTTTTTCCAAAATTCTGATAATTTATATCGTGTCATAAACTTTTGTATATCCGCTCTCATACACAATCTCCTTTTAGTATCCTTTTATTTCAACTAGCTTGTAACTTGCAACCTTATCGGCATCAGATAATTTTACAGCTTTAAATTTCCATGTGCCATTTGCTTCTAAGTTATTAATATTATCATATGCTGTTCCTAATTGAGCTCCATCTGCATCATACACATTAAATGTTATTGAAACATATGAATATGCCTTATCTGTATTATTTTTTACTGAACCTTCTATGTAATATGAAAAGCTATCACTTCTGCCTGTGTGTCCATCTAGCAAGGTAAATTTTTCTTGTTGCTGTGTTTGTGTTGTTCCTGTTACATTTCCATTTGTCGTTGTATTAGTTGGATTTGGATTTGCAATAGCTGATATTATTCCTAATAATACTACTATTATTGCGAATGTTATTATTTTATGCTTTACTAAAAAATTTCTCTGATCCTTTCCACATTTAGGACAGGCTTTTGCTCCTGTGCTTATTTCTGCTCCACAATCTTTACATACTTTTATTGCCATATTTCATTTCCCCTTTCATTACTTCATATGTTCATTATACTTTACTCTATTCAAGTTTGCAAGAAAAATCGAACGACACCATTCGACATCGTTCGACATTCCGCATCATATTCCCTTCTTATGACAATTTCCTTAACCTGCTTATTTGTTGCTCTATACTTTGACCTGTATTGCTTTTTTCTTCAAATAGCTTTTCAAAGACTTTCTTGAGCGGTATAATTTTAGGCCTTTTGCACATTGGGTTTGCTGCTATCATTTTGTCTGTTGAGGCTTCTTGTAAGTTTATGTTTAGCTTGAACTTATCTGTTTCTTTTATTAAGTTTGTCTGACAGTATAAGTTTATTTCTCTATATGTGCTTTCCCAAAATTCATGTGGTTTGATATTGTAGTAATATGCTAAGGGCTCTAAGGCATATATTAATTCTTTAAGTGAATTTGCCTGTTGTATATTTTCAATAATATCTTCTAATTTTTCAAGCCTGATAGTTCGCTTTCTGCCATGTTGGCTATTGCTTTTTCTGCTGATTTTTGTATTATTGAGTTCATATCTACCATTGATAATGGATTTGATATTTTCTCTTGTAGTTCTTTTTTGTTCATTTTCTTGGTAAAAAAACCCTCATTGTTTATATATGTTGCTATTTCTTCAAATATATCTTTATATGATTTATTGTTTTCTGTTTTATATTCATCCATAAAATCATATACTTCTTCTGAAGATTTAAAAGCACTGTTTCCTTCAATGTTTTCTGCTAGTATATATATTATTTTTGATAGTGCATCTAAATCATTTTCATTCATAGCTTTAAAATATACTTCCTCAAAGTTTTTTGCTTTTAATTTATTTGATATATCTACTATTTTTCTTGTTCTTAGAATTAGATTTATTTTTTTACTTTTTGTTTCTAAAAGCATTTTCTATCTCTCCATTCTTATTATTCTGTTGCTGTTGGTAGTCCTTTACATTCTTGGACTTCTGAATTTTTGTATAATGTTATTTTTTCTTTTAACATGTCATCTACAGCTATTGCATCCATTCCTAATCTCATTTTTGCTTTGAAATAGAATACTAATGGTTTTCCTGCTGTTGTCGCAGTTTCTTCTGGTAATTGAATGAACCAGTAATATTCCTTTGTTTCATCTAGTTCTTTTAGTGTGTCGTGTTGTGCTTCTGTGAATAGTACCGGAATTTCTAGTGTTTCAGCTTTTCTTCTTCCTGGTGCTTGTCCTTCATAGTTTGTGTCTAATGCAGAGTATGTAATTGCCTCTGGTGCTGAATCAAATGCTGGTATTTCTTGAACCCATGCTATTGCTGTTTTTTCTCCTGTTTCAGTTTCTCCATAATATAATTTACTTAATGTACTTGTGTTTGGTGTATTTGCCATAATAATCATCCTTTCTATTTTATAAAATTTAATGAGTTAGTTAAATAATTATATTGAACTTCGTATGTGGTGATTAATTTATATTTACTTGTTTGTTCATCTAATACATCTGGTATTGTTTTAGTTCTAATAAAATTACATTCTTGTAATTTTATATCTGTATCAGTTGCCATTTGCATCATTTCATATTTATTTGAAGACCAATGTTCTACATTTACTTGAAATGTTTTTAAAATTGGTTCCCCATTTTGTGTTTTTGTAACACTCTCTAACGGAGTTTGTACTACTTTTAGTGGAAATATTGATTCTATTGTTGGTTCTTCTACTTGTACCTTTTCATCTATTTCTTGAAGTTTTGATATTATAAGCTCTGTTAGTTCTTTTGAAGTTAAATTAGTCATATTTTTCTCCTTCCTATATGCATATAGTTAGCCGTTTTGGTGGCAAGCCAATAATAATATTATTATTTTTGCAGATATCCCACCCTCTTCTCTGCAATTTATCATTCCACTTATTTAATGATACCCTTTTATTTATTTGTTCAATAAATATTATTTAACTTATTAATATTATAATATGGAAGATATATATTTTAGGGGTCATTTAAGGGTCATTTTGAATTATTTATCATTGATTATCTCTAAAATATTTTTTAATGCATTTCTTTTTATTCTTTTCAGTTGTTCTTTTGAACGTACATCTCTAAAATTATCTACAAACGCATCTATTACATAATCCCATCTTTTATTACAATACATATAGAATTGCTCTATTATAAACTTTTCTATTTTATTTAATGCTGCTAGCCAATTCTCAACTCGTTCTATCTTGTTTTTTTCTTCTATTATTTTTTGGTTATATATTACAATTTCCAGCAGCAATTCTTGTTTTTCTAAATCGTGCTCATCAATCTTTTTCTCATAATTCATTACTACGCTTTCTGTCGGACTATATGTAAGATTTGTAGTGGTATTGGTGATACTTCTTATATTTACTGATGACAATTGCATTGAACTTATTATTTCTTCTTTTGTTTCATTATTATTTAATATCTTCTCATAGTTTTCTTTTTTAAATATTAATTCCTTTAGCCTCGCTTTATTTTTTAAGTGATTTGACAAAATCAATTCTAACTCTTTTTCGTTCATGCTCATACTTCCTTATTAATCGTTTTGATTCAATACATTTTTTATTTCTCTTATCAACTCATATGGATTATTTTTTCCGAATTGGTAATTATTTATTATCATGCATATTTTACTTAATTTCTTCTGGTCTGATTTGATTTGTTTTCTTTCTTTTAGTGTTCCTATTAACATTTGGCTAATTGCTCCTTTCTGTTGTTGATTTTTTTTCAACTTTATTGCTAAAAAAATTATTAAAATTAGAGGTCTTGTAATTTTAATAGTATTTGTTGAATTATTTTCAACATGATATTAACACATTATAATTTTATTTGTCAATAGCTTACTGAATTTTTTTCAACTTTTTCTTTCTTTTGGTTGTTTACTTGATTTTTATTCAATTTTCCTTTATAATAGATAAGAATTGGAGGTATATAGATGATTGTTGATTCATTTAAAAATAGACTTCAACTAGCTATGAATAATATTTCAATGAAACAAGTGGAATTATGCGAAAAAACAGGTATTGATAAAACTTTGATTAATAAATATTTAGCTGGCAAATCTAATGCTAAACAAAAAAAGCTTACATTGCTAGCTAATGCTTTAAGAGTAAGCGAAGTTTGGCTAATGGGATATGATGTTCCAATGCATAGTGATGTAAAACTTAATTCTAATGGAGAGCCTATAGATTTTATTCCTGTATTATCTAATATAAGTATTGATTTAGATAATAATCTTTCTAGGCACTCAATTGATAAAATTAGTATTCCTCATGATTTAGCTATTACTGGTGATTTTTTTGCCATTAAAGTTTACAACGATTCCATGGCACCAGCATTTTTACAGGGTGACATTTTAGTTGTAAAATCTCAATCAACTTGTGAAAATAATGAATTTGCAATTGTTGTTATTGATAACAAGGAATGGAAATTAAGAAAAATTCGTCATACTGATAATGGAATAATTTTACAACCTCTAAATCCATCATATGAACCTGAATTATATACATTTTCTGAAGTAAAACAATTGCCATTATCAATTATTGGGATTGTGAAAAAATTATATAGAGATTTCTAATTTTGAGACCATATAAAAGTATATTTATGTCTATTTTTTAAATGCCTAAAAATAGGCATTTTTATTTTGTTTTTATATGGCTCTACTAAAGCCATATGGATAATTTCAGCAAAAAAAGTTACAATATAAAAAAATAACGCTAGGAGTTTTTTTATGATTGTATTTGCTATTAAAAATATTCGAGTCAAAAAAAATGTAACTTTATATCAACTGAGTAAATCCACTGGTCTTACAAGGTCATATTTAAGGGATTTGGAGAATAATAAAAAGAATAACCCTACTTTGAATACTTTAGAAAAAATCGCTCATGCTCTTGAAGTTAAAGTTAAGGACTTATTTTATGAAAGAGCTGAACTTGATGAACTGAAACAAAGGCTTGTCCAATATATTGATATATATGGAATTAATTCGAAAGAGGTTTTGGAACTTAGTAATGTAATAGATTTATTTATTAATTTAGAATTTAAAAATAAAGAAATGTAGAAAATATGAAATTAGTCATTTTACTACATTTCTTTTTTATTGTTTATTTCTAATAATCTATATTATTCAACTGTTACTGATTTAGCAAGATTTCTTGGTTTATCAACATCTAATCCTTTGGCTTTTGAAATATAATATGCCAAAAGTTGAAGAGGTATAACTGATAAAATAGGTGAAATCAGACAATTTGTTTCTGGTATTTGTATAACTTCGTCAAATTTATTGTTTATTTCTTGATTAGTAACAATAAATGTTTTAGCACCACGAGTAACCACTTCTTGTATGTTACTTATAGATTTTTCGATTAACATTTTATTTGTCAATACAGAAATTACTGTAATATCATTTTCAATTAGTGCTATTGGTCCATGTTTTAGTTCTCCTGAAGCATATGCTTCTGAATGTATATATGAAATTTCTTTTAACTTCAATGACCCCTCAAGTGCAACTGTATAATCTATTCCTCTACCAATGAAGAATATGTCTTTTTCTTTATAAATTCTTTTTGCAAAATTCTCTATTTGTGATGTATCTTTTAAAACCTCTTCTATTTGTGAAGGTAAAAGCGATATGGCTGCTTTTAATTCTTTTACTTTTTCTTCATTAACTTCCAGTGTTTCTGCAAAATAGATTGCAAGTATTGCAAGTAATACTACTTGTGAAGTATATGCCTTTGTTGATGCAACAGCAATTTCTGGCCCTGCATGTGTGTACAAATTGTAATTTGCTTCACGAGTAATTGAACTTCCAATAACATTTGAAATAGCAATTGTTTTTGCATTTTTTGATTTGGCCAATTTTAGTGCAGCAATAGTATCTGCTGTCTCTCCAGATTGGGAAATAAATATGCATAATGTTTTTTCATTTATTATTGGATTTCTGTACCTAAATTCTGATGCAACCTCTACTTCTGTAGGTATATCGCATAAATTTTCTATAATGTTTTTTGCTACTAAGCCTGCGTGCATTGCAGTTCCACATGCCACAATATATATATTATTTATTGATTCTAAATATTCTTTAGTCAAATTAAAATCAGGTATAGTGGTTCTTTCGTTTACTTGAAGTCTTGAGCCTATTGTTTCTCTAATAGATTTTGGTTGTTCATTTATTTCTTTTAACATGAAGTCATCATATCCATCTTTTTCAGCTGCACAAGCATCCCATGTTATGTTTTTTACTTCTTTTGTTATTTGATTTAGATTTTCATCATAAAATTCTATTTCTTCTCTCGATAGAAAAGCATATTCTTTGTCATTTAAAAGATAAAAATCTTTTGTAAAAGAAAGAATAGCAGGAATGTCTGAACTAATATAATTTTCTCCATTTCCTTTCCCTATAACTAATGGACTATCTTGTCTTACAATTATCATGTTATTTGGATAATCTGAGCATAATACTTCTATTGCAAAACTTCCTTTTAACATTTTGCAAGCATTTGTAACTGCATGTAGAAATTTCAATTTATCTTTTTCTTCTGAATTTTTGTAGTAATAGTGAATTAAATTCGGAATAACTTCTGTGTCAGTTTCTGACAAGAAATGATAACCATTAGATTTTAAAAACTCTTTTAATTCCGCATAATTTTCTATAATTCCATTATGTACAACTGCAAAAGTATTGCTATTATCCATATGAGGATGAGAGTTTATACTTGAAGGCTTACCATGAGTTGCCCATCTAGTATGGCCAATTCCTACAGTTCCAACTAACGAATTGATCCCTTCAACTTCTTCAAGTTCACTTACACGGCCTTTTGTTTTTATATTTTTTATCCCCATATTTTCCATAGTAGCTATTCCAGCAGAGTCATAACCCCTGTATTCTAGTCTTAGAAGCCCATTGATTAATATTGGTTTGGCTTGCTTTTTTCCAATATAGCCAACAATTCCACACATAATAAATCCACCTTTCTAAGTTTGTATAATTTCTCGATAGTATATCTTTTGGGATATATAGGAGAATATTTACGACTTATAGTATATATATATTAAATTTCTTGTATTTTGTCAACTAGATTTCAGACTAAAAATAATATTAGTTTATGATATACAAAATTCGTAACTAACATTATTAAGGTTTCTAGCTTATATTTTTTCATTAAGATATGATATAATTAGATATATTGACATAATTTTTTGCAAAAAGTTATAGTCCTCTGCTAAGTTATGATATAATTGCGAAAGATATATATTGATATTCAAAACAGTTATAGTTCCCTATTAAGTTTTGATATGATATAATAGAATAAATTTAATATACGGCGAACGTTCGGTTATAGTTCCCTATTAAGTTTTGATATGATATAATCTCAACTCTATCAACAACACCAATTGTTTTGTTATAGTTCCCTATTAAGTTTTGATATGATATAATTTCAGACATAGAATTAGAACTTAATAACAAGTTATAGTTCCCTATTAAGTTTTGATATGATATAATTTGCAAGAAAAAGGAATAAACTTAAAACAGGTTATAGTTCCCTATTAAGTTTTGATATGATATAATCATATATTCGATGAAATTGCAAGGGAAGGAGTTATAGTTCCCTATTAAGTTTTGATATGATATAATTTAGAAAATTTACATAGTTGCAACTATCCTGTTATAGTTCCCTATTAAGTTTTGATATGATATAATAATATCAAAGCTCTGAGTTCTTATCAAAATGTTATAGTTCCCTATTAAGTTTTGATATGATATAATTACAATTGATATGTTCTGCAATATTGAGCAGTTATAGTTCCCTATTAAGTTTTGATATGATATAATTAATATTAGTATCGTAGCTGATCCATATGCGTTATAGTTCCCTATTAAGTTTTGATATGATATAATTTAATTCTATTATAGCTTTTTTATTTTCGTTATAGTTCCCTATTAAGTTTTGATATGATATAATAGGTGTTTATGTAACTATTGGTATTAATAGTTTTTACGATTTTATCGTAGTAAAAAAATGAAGATTATAATTAAATATAATCTTCATTTTTTCTTTTTAAAATAAACTCAATTGATTTACATTTACTCTTTTTTCTTTTATTGTTGGTTTTCCTACTAAAAATTTCATGTCCTCGTATTGTTTTTCTGTGATTGTCAAGCAACGAATGGAACCTTTTTCTGGTAGACTTGCGTTTAGTCTTTTTAGATGCTTGTTTGTCATATCTGTTCCATTGCATAATCTTGAATATACCGAATATTGAACCATGTCATATCCATCGTTTAATAAAAATCTTCTAAATTGTGCATATATTTTTCTTTCTTTTTTCTTTACTACTGGTAAATCAAAAAATACTATTATTCTCATAAATTTACTACTCATAACTATGTATTTTTATTGGTAATATTTCTGGTAGTTCTAGTTTTTTATAGTCATTTTGATTTATCGCTGTAGTATATGATGCTATCATTACATTTATAGCATTATTTACTGACTGTAACTTGCCCTGTATTCTTACATCTACATTTAGAAGATTTACCAATTCTGCTCTAATATTTTTGTCAAATTCGGTTTCATTTTTTATGTTTGTTTTTACCCACAAGTCAACAACTGGTCTAAATGGTTCAATAAAATCATCTGCTAAATTATAATTATTTAATTCACTTTTGTGATGAATTCCTTTTGATGGTATATATCCATATGATACAATAGTTCTAGCTATTGCTCCTCTTATAATTGAATATCCATAATTAAGTGCTGCATTGTATATATCATCATATTCTCGACTAAATTTTTTGCTAAATAACGATGTAAAGTATGCTTTTGCAGCTATTGACTCTCTGTTCTCTGTATCTCCTGAGTTTACTTTCTGTGCTAATTTTTCTAGATGTTCACTCATTAATGGTTTTTCACATAATTCTAATACTTTAGCTTGATTTAATATTTTCGTCCTTATAATTTTTTGCCAGCATCTTTTATTAAAACTTTCTGTGCATGCTAATTGTTTTTGCATAGTCTTTAATTCTCTACTATGACATGCAAATGGGATAAATACTCCATTGGGTAAATGTTTGTCATCACAACTATACATCACAATCTTGTTATCTGCCATAAGGCTTATTACTTTAGATGATATACTAATTTGTGGAGTTTCTAATACAACAGATGATATATCTTCCATTGGTATACTCCATTCTTCCTCTTGAGTAATTTTAAGCTGTCTGTTCTTTACAGACAATTTTGTCGGTTGTGTAATTACTACACTCCTCCAACTCATTTTAATTTACTCCTTCTCTTTTTTCTTTTTTTATTTTACTAATATTTCCTAAAATATCTACTTGATATTTTTCAAATATTTCTAATTTTTTTACTCCTATACCTTCTATGCTCCTTTCTCCATTTACAGCTAATAGATTTATAGCAGCAGTTCCTCTGTGTGCAGAATTGTAATATGCATAAAACTCTTTTTCATTTTTTTTCTTTATTTTGACTAAATCATTTGGATATAAACTAAATTTAAACTCATATTCTTCTGTCATTTCTATCCATTGACTTTCATCTTTTTTCGCAGCTATTGCCTTATTAGGTAATTCTTTTTTTACAAAGTCTGATGTGTATATTGGCACTAGATAATATTTCCCATTTTTCTCGAATACCTCCACTCTTACCATGCTTGCATTTTCTGCTATTGAATTATTTTTTAATTTTACTCCTGTATTCCCTATTGATGGTACTTTTATGCTTCTTACTATTGGACTATTCCCTTTTTTACTATATTTTCTGTATTCGTTTGCAAATGCTTTTTCTGCTTTGAAGTCCGCTTCTTTCATTTTTTTGTATATATCATCATACATGGATTTATCACTAAAATATAGTGTTCTAAATTCTGGTTTGCTCACAATGTCTTGTATTTCTTGTTTACTTATATTTTTTAATGGCTTTTTTACTACCGTGAAATTATGACCCTGTTTTATAAACTTTTGAGAACGCATTGTGTCTTTGTGAGCTCTTCCTGTTATTTTTCTTTCTGGCATTCTTGATATAAATATTGGCTTTATTGTTGCTATGTCTATATCATCATAATTTCTGAATTCTCCGTGTTTTAATGCATATAGCTCTCCATTGTTATCTGCATCTTCCATTCTAGCTTCTACTTCTTCTCTAAATTTTGGCCATGGTTCTTTTATTGTTAGGTCTATATTATATTTTGAGTTTATAATTCCTCCGTTTTCTTCATCTATTATTTCATTATTTATATATAATATTTTTCTTCTACTATAATCTGATACTTTTTTAATATTTTTATTTGTTGCACAGGCTATTATTACTGCATCTTGTGCATGATGTTTATCTGATTCTTCTCTATCCTTTTTTAATCCCCAATAATGTCTTAATATAGCTGTTGCTTTACCATTTATATTGTATACTTTTCTTTTTAATTCGCTATCTGCAAATTTTAAATTGTTTGATATGTAATTATACATGAATTTTGATATATATTTTGTGTCATTTATATTTCTTTCTATCCATTCTTTTGATTTTTCTTCATTAAAATTTTTTATTAATAAATTTTCTCTTTTTCTTAAGTTGAATTTATATGTTAAGTTTACAAATTCTTCGAATCGATGCCATCTTTCTTTATTTTCCCCAAAATATTCATATGGTGTTTTTTCTTTTTTTCTTTGATTTTCATCTGTTAGTACTAACACTTTATTGTTATAACTATCGTTAAAACATCTTGAGAATGGTATTATGTGGTCTACTTGCACAAAATTTTCTTCATATAGTCTTTCTGCCGGAATCGCTTTTGCTGAATATGCACATTTCCCATTTTGCTCTCTCCATAATTTCATTTTTACAATGTCAAATGGCTTTGGTTCGAAATTGAATGTTTCTCTTATATATTGCTTTATTTTTTCATTATTATCATTATTTTCTTTTTGTTTTTTCTGGATTTTCATCCTATCATCATAGGATTTTGATAGTTCCCTTGATGTTTCTATATATATTGCTGTTGGCGAACCATATTTATCTATTATTGCATTTATTACTTTTCTTGTTTGCGAAACAGCTCTTAATACTACTGGATTTAAGATATTGTCTTCTAATTCTGTTACTGGTGGTAATTTGTATTGTAGTGTATTTTGTACTCCTTTAAATGCATATCCAGCATTTGTACATGCTTTGTCATATGTTAGTCCTTTTTCTAATTCAGGAATTATTTTGTTCATTGCTTTGTATGATAAATGTCCAAATTTAGTCAAATTAATACTTAATATTGCATCTACTATTTGTTTATCTATGTTTTTATCTTCTAGATATTTTTTAATTGCTTCGTCTGTTTTATTCCTTACTAATGCATCTGCAATAGTATTTTGCAGTTCTGGATTTTGTTTTATTATTTCAAATTTCTCTTCACATTTTTTAGCTTTTAACGCTAGCCTTATTTTATGCCAACCTTCTAGTTTTACAATTTTTTTGTCTTCTACTTGCTTTATTATCTCTTCTGAGGTTAATTCTTCCAAATTTTTCTTTTTTGTTTGTGTATAGTTTAAATCTGCAAATTTTGCTCTCTCTGGCAAATTTAGTTTTTTCCTTATTTGTGAGTACTTTATTACAGCTTGTTCATATGCTAAATTTATGATTTTATTTCTTTGTTGCTCATCAAGTACAATTTTTTCTCCATTTATATCTATCTTTAGATTATTCACCTTTTGTAGCAACATAAATCTCTCAAATGTATAACTATTTTTTGGTGCTCTAGGTTCTTCTTTTTCAAATGTACATTTTCCAAGCATTCTTTCTAATAGTTCTGGTGTTATATAGTCTTTTTGAAATGTTACGATTTCTATGTATTCATTCTCTAAGTCTTTACTCGCAAATTGATTTCCATATTTTCTTTGTGCTTCAAATAGTGTTTTAATTTCTTCTACTAGCATACTTCTTAATACTGTATTGCTATATTCTCCGGCTTTATTTCTTTTGTTACTTTCAAATTTTTCGTCTTTACAGAACATTTCTCCTATTGTTCTATATCCTTTTTCTTCTAATATCCTCTTATTTTCTAGAGTTCCTTTGCTTAGTTTTCCAACTTCTTTGTCTTCTTCATCTGTTTTTCTATTTGATTTATATCCTCTTCTCTTAGCTATATTAGTAAGTACTCTTGCCCAATCTTTTCTATCTACTTTTTCATCTAGTGCTATGGCTCGTAATTCCCATACATCTTTGCTCTGTTCTGTTATTACATATAGATTATCTAGTTCTTCTTGTGAAACTAAATTATATTTTACAAATATCTCCTTTATTTTTCTCATTCTTGTTGCTCTTCTTCTTATCCTCCTTCTTGCACCTCTTGCTTCTCTTCTTGCCAAGTTTAGAGCCTTTCCATCTGATTCTTCTGCTTTTTTAAATACTCTTACTCCTAAGTTTTCTATTCTACTTTTATCATTGTTAATAACTGCCCACCCAACTGATGCTATTCCTATATCTAGACCAATTGTATATCTCATATATTAACCTCCTGTGGTATATTTACATTTAATTTTACCATATACGAGGTATAATGTCAAAATTTGTCATATTTCGTTCTGCAAACAAGAAGATACCCCATACTTAAAGTATGGGGCTTACTTCGCACTCGTAGTTTATTATAGTAACCTACTAAGCTTTGATATGATATAATACATATATAATACTTCATATTTTTATTTTTGTCAAGTTGAATTTTCTATGATTAGATTAGGCATCATAGAAGATATGTTGTTCTTTTTGTTAGATGCCTTTATCTATACTTTATATTTTTGCCTTATAGTTTCATTATGATGTTTTTTCGTTTTCTCATCTGGATACATGTATCTTGATAATTTACGTTCTAGTTCGTTTATTTCTTCAAATGATAGTAATGGAATTGATTTTTCGTAATCGTCTTTTAATGTTTCTTGTAGTTGCTCTCTTTTTATTACTTTTATGTTTGGTTTTGTTACTTCCATCTTTTTTATTTCACATCTTTGACTAAATACTACATATGATTTGAATATATTCATATTTTCTATGTTTAATATATTAGCCAATGCAATAATATGATTTCTATTTTGATTTATAGGACTATAAAATTGATATTTCTTTCCCCAGTTCATTTTCATCCATTTGTTACTATTTTCACTGCCAAATATCCAACCACTATAATTTTTTGATTCTATTACATATATTCCATATTTATTTATTAATACAATGTCTATTTCTGCAGTTTCTCCATTCTCTTTTGGTATGTATAAATTTATTAATATCTTTTTATGCATATTTTGATTATTTAATTCTTGCCATATTAAATATTCTGTCAAGGTTCCTTTATCTACCAAGATATCAAAATACGATTTTTTTGTTATTATTTTATATACGCTTTTGTTATATTCTTTTCTTTCTGGAAATGAAATTAGAAGTATGCCTAAACTAGTGAATACAAACACTATCCCCATTATTATTAGCATGAACATTGGGTTACATATGAATAATATTGCCATAGCTAATATTAGAATAATTGTTTTTAACTTTAATTTTCTATGGTATTTAAAATTATAATACTCACTCTTTACAAGCATTCCCCATATTTTAAAAAAACCCATTTTTTCCCTCTTTTTTTGAATATTTTATATATAGTATCACAATATCCCGCAGAAATTTGTCGAATTTTGTAATTATTTATAAATTATTATTCTAGGTTTATTTTATCTCAATCATACCTTTCAATAAGACATAAAAAATAAACCATACTCAAATGTATGGTTTATCTGGTAGCGAGAAATGGATTCGAACCATCGACCTGCCGGGTATGAACCGGATGCTCTAGCCAACTGAGCTATCTCGCCATATGTAATACTTTATGTATTATAAACATTTTTTATTCATTTGTCAATATTTTTTCTCAATTTTTCATAGGTTTTTGTGAATTTATAAAACAAAACCAAGTACCTTTTTTAAAAATACTTGGCTTTTATTTTATTCTCCGCGTTCTATTTCTTGAGTTTTTGGTTGTTTTTGGATACTCTTGCCTTGTTTAGCTTTTCCTGATATGTTTACTCTTAGGCTTGCTCCAAATTGTTCACGTTCAGCATGCACTTGCTTTTGAACTTTTTGTATTTCTTCTAATTCTTTTTCAAACTCTTTGCTGTTTCCCTCGTCTGCAAATATTAATTTTATTGTGTTCCACAAGCTTGATACTGTTTTTTCTTTTTTATCCATATTTGTCTGCTCAAGTTTTCTTAAGCAAGTTCACCTCTCTTTTTTCACAAAATAACAAATCTATATATAGTTTAACATAATTTTGTGAAAATTGCAAGTTTTAATTCATATAATCTCTTAATCTCTTACTTCTACTTGGGTGTCTTAGCTTTCTTAGAGCCTTTGCTTCTATTTGTCTTATTCTTTCTCTTGTTACCATGAATTCACGACCAACTTCTTCTAGTGTCCTTGCTTTTCCGTCTTCTAGTCCAAATCTTAGTTTTAGAACTTTTGCTTCTCTTGGTGTTAATGTATTCATTACTTCTTCTAGTTGCTCTTTTAGTAATGTGTATGCTGCTGAGTCATGTGGTGCTGGTGAGTCATCATCTGGTATGAAGTCTCCTAAGTGGCTGTCGTCCTCTTCTCCTATTGGTGTTTCTAGTGATACTGGGTCTTGAGCGATTTTTTGTATTTCCATTACTTTTTCTATTGGCATTTCTAGTTCTTTTGCTAGTTCTTCTGGGGTTGGTTCTCTTCCTAGTTGTTGTAGTAAGTGTCTTGATGTTCTTATTAATTTATTTATTGTTTCTACCATGTGTACTGGTATTCTTATTGTTCTAGCTTGGTCTGCTATTGCTCTTGTTATGGCTTGTCTTATCCACCAAGTTGCATAGGTACTGAATTTAAACCCTTTTGTATAGTCAAATTTTTCTACAGCTTTTATTAGTCCCATATTTCCTTCTTGGATTAGATCTAAGAATAGCATTCCTCTTCCTACATATTTTTTTGCTATACTTACTACTAGTCTTAGGTTTGATTCTGCTAGTTTTTGTTTTGCTTCTTCGTCATTTTCTAGTATTCTTTTTGATAATTCTAGTTCTTCTTCATAAGTTAGTAGTGGGATTTTCCCTATTTCTCTTAGATATACTCTTACTGGGTCATCTGCATTTGGTCCTTCATAAGTCAAGTTGTTTAAATCTTCTAATTTTATATCCTCTACTTCTTCTAAATCTTCTACATCTGGTTCTGCGAAATCATCTTTTAGTACATCTACTCCTAGTTCTTCAAATGCATCGAATACTTTATCTATTTGCTCTGGATTTGCGTATACTAATTCGTTTGCTAGTTCTCCATATGTTATTTGTCCTTTTTCTTTTGCCTTATTTAGTATTGCTTCTACTCCCTTTGAGACTGGTTCTTCTGTTTTCTCTTCTTCTACCTTTTCCTTTTTTGGGGATTTTTTTGCTTTTTCTGTTTCTTCATCTTTTACGGTTTCTTCTTTTACTTCCTCTTTCTTTTTGGTTGTTTTCTTTTTAGGTTTGCTTTCTGCAGTTTTAGCTTCTTCTTGTTGTATTTCTAATTGTTCTACTATTTCTTCCTCATTTTTCTTTTTTCCCATTATACCCCTCCACTATGATTTTTTTAATTTGGCTAGCCTTATTATTATTTGACTTAGTCTTGCTTCTAATTCTGCATTTTCTTCTGTTGTTGTCTCTCGACTTTCTAATTTCTTTATTATATTTTCCTTTTCTGCTATTAGCTTTTCTTTTTCGTATGCTAGTAATATATCTAGAATTCCCTTATTTACATCTGTTATTTCGAAATTTTCTGCTGCTATACCTGTTATGTAGTTGATTTCTTCTTGTCCTAAACTGTCTAATATTCCATTTATATTACTATTTCCAATTTCGTATTCTTCATACAATTTGGTTACTATTTTCTTATTTCTTTCATTTTTT
This sequence comes from uncultured Clostridium sp., assembly GCA_964468015.1. Taxonomy (GTDB): domain Bacteria; phylum Bacillota; class Clostridia; order TANB77; family CAG-508; genus UMGS1864. The sequence continues at coordinate 18,961 of CAYXUA010000009.1, forward strand.
ACATCTTCTGGTAATATTTGATTTCTTATTACACTATATGTTTCTATCGGGTTATTTACCAGTAACCAGATTAATATTTTTTCTCTTCTTTCTGATGCTGGATTTATTTCTACCTTTTTTGCCTCTTCTTCTCTTTTTATTATCCTTTTGTTTTCAAGGATTTTTGCTCCTTTTGAGTTATTGTTCATTATCTTGTTTATTTGTGCATATATTGCTTCTTTTGAAATTCCATATTCTTTTGAAATTTTGTCTATATGCACTTCTTGTTCTATTTTGCTATCTACTTTAGATAGTATTTTTGCTATTTCATTTAGGAATTTTATTTTATCATTTACATTGTCTAAATTTAAATTCCCTTTTAATACTTTAATTTTAAATTCTACTAACGATATTGCTTCTTGCAATAATAGATTGAATCTTCCACTTCCATATTTTATTACATATTCGTCTGGGTCTTTTGCCCCCTCCATCTGCAATATTCTTAGGTCACATCCCATACTGTTTAGTATCTCTAAACCTCGCATGGTTGCTGCTTGTCCTGCTCCGTCTGAGTCATATCCTATTATTACTTTCTCACTATATCTTGTTAGTAGTCTTCCTTGAGCTTCTGTTAGGGCCGTTCCTAGTGATGCTACTGCGTTGTCTATTCCCCTTTGATGTAATGAAACAGCATCCATATATCCTTCTACTATTACTATTTCTTTTTTTCCACTATTTTTCGCTATATTAAGTCCATATAAATTTCTTCCTTTACTATATACCAGACCTTCTGGAGAATTTATATATTTAGGTAACGAATCATCTAATACTCTTCCTCCAAAAGCTATTGTTCTATTTTTTATGTCTTGTATTGGAAACATTAGTCTTTTTCTAAATCTATCAACCATTTGTCCATTTTGATTCCTGCAAACTAGATTTGACTCAATTAGTTCTTCATCTGTAAATCCATTTTGTTTTAAGTAATTATATAATTCGTTATAATTACATGAATATCCTATTTTGAAGTTTTTTAGAGTTTTATTATCTAGTTTTCTCTTTTTAATGTATTCTTGAGCTATTTTTGATGTTGGTTTGTATAGATTTTCGTGATAAAACTGAGCTGTAAGCTCATTTATTTTATATAGTTTTGCTTTTAGTTCAAGTGTTTTGTTGTCTTCTGAACTTTCTAATGTTGGAAGTGTTATGTTTGCTCTTTCGGCTAATAGTTGCAAGGTTTCTATAAAGCCTATATTCTCTATTTTACTTACAAAGTGTATAATATTTCCTCCAACTCCACATCCGAAACAATGGAATATCTGCTTGTCTGGCGAAACAGAAAAAGAAGGAGATTTTTCTTTATGGAATGGGCACAATCCAAAAAAGTTTCTACCGCTTCTTTTTAAGACTACATATTGTGAGATTACATCTACGATATCATTAGAATTTCTAATTTCTTCTATTAATTCTTCACTGTACCTCGTCATATCTTCACCTTTCTTACGGTATACTATTCGACAACTATCCCCAAAATCCTTCTTTATGTTAAGTTTATTTTTTCTTATTCTTATTGCGTTTTTTCTATTGCAAATTATATTTTTTTATTATACAATATTGCATGCTATGGAGGTGTTTTTTATGGATAAAATTTTCGATTTAAATGAAAATTTAATTTTAAACCAATTAGAACATCTTTCGATATCTGAGTTTGACAGTTTGTTTGATACAATTACGAAAGAGGAACTTTAATATTTTTTGAAAGGAATATTCATTATGGATAAAATTAAGGAAATTAACGAATTTAATAATAT
>CAYXUA010000010.1:0-20452 GCA_964468015.1 uncultured Clostridium sp.
TATCATATATATGATAAAATAATACATATAAAATCAAAAAGGAGAAATCAAATGAAACAGCAATATATATTAAAAGAAACAAATTCATTTAACCCAAAACACATATTCGAATGCGGACAATGCTTTAGATGGAATGAGCAAGAAGATGGAAGCTATACAGGTGTATTTAAGAATAATGTATTAAATGTAAAGAAAGATAATAATCAAATCATATTTTCAGGAATATGCGAAGGAAATATAGAAGAAGTATGCAGAGAGTATTTCGACTTAGACACAAATTATGAGCAAATAAAGACAGAACTTTCTAAAATAGATGATAATCTAAAAGAAGGTATAAAATATGGTGAAGGTATTAGAATACTAAAGCAGGATTTATGGGAAACAATAATCTCATTTATCATATCAGCAAACAATAATATTCCAAGAATAAAGAAGATAATAGAAAGAATTTCAGAAAAATATGGAAATAAACTAGAACTAGAGGGAATAACATATTATACCTTCCCATCAGCAGAACAATTAAGTAAAGCGACTGTAGAAGACTTAAGGGCTCTAGGCTTAGGTTTTAGAGATAAAAGAGTTTATAAAACAACACAATTAATATTAAGCAAACAAATAGATTTAGAAGAATTAAAAAATATACAAGATTCTGACATATTAAGAGAGGAATTAAACAAATTGCCCGGAGTAGGAGATAAAGTTGCCGATTGCATAATGCTTTTCTCAATGAAACGTTTTGATGTATTCCCAATTGATGTATGGGTAAGAAGAGTAATGAATGAATTATATATAAAAAATGAAGATGAAACAAAAGTAAATAAAAAAGAGATAAGAAATCTAGCAGAGAATAAATATGGAAAATTAGCAGGAATAGCACAACAATACCTATTCTATTGGAAAAGAGAAGAAGATAAAACAGCATAAATTTAGCCGAGCGGTCAAATAAGTTTATTTTAATATTTATGTATGGTAAAATGAAAAAATAAGGGAAGTGTATTATGGGATTAAGATTTATTTATGGTGAGGCAGGAACGGGAAAAACTGCTTATTGTTTTAATGAGATAAAAAGTAAAATAAAAAATGATAACAAAATATATATAATAACTCCTGAACAATTTTCATTTACTGCGGAGAAACGATTATTAGACATTCTACCTAATAATGCAGCGATAAATGCAGAAGTATTAACCTTTAATAGAATGGCATACAGAATATTCACAGAAGTGGGAGGAGCAGCTAAGACATTATTAACAGAATGTGGAAATGCAATGTTAATATCCGACATACTTGCAAACAGGAAAAATGAACTTAAATTCTTAGGAAAATCAGAAAAAAATATTGAATTAGTAGCAAGAACATTTACCGAATTCAAAAAGCATTGCATAACTTTAGAAAAAATAGAAAATTTACTAAATGAAACAGAAGACATGTATTTAAAAGCCAAAATACAAGATATATATATTCTTTTAAAAGACTATGAGGAAAGAATTCAAGAAAAATATATAGACTCAAATGATGTACTTGCAAAATTAGTAGAAAATCTAGATGAAAGCAAAATGTTTGATGAAGCCATAATTTACATTGATGAGTTTGCAGGCTTTACAGAACAAGAATATAATATAATAAAAAAATTATTAAGTAAAGCAAAACAAGTGAATATAACTATATGTAGCGATTGGCTAGAAAATACCAAAACACAAGAAAGTGATATATACTACCAAAATAAAATAACTGCTCAGAAATTAGTACAATTAGCAGAAGAGCGGACAAATAGAAAATCCGGTTATATTAAAAGAAAAACATAGATTTAAAAACCAAGAATTAAAACATCTAGAAGAGAACCTATATAGTCCAAAACCAAAGCCATACAAAGAAGATGTGCAAAATCTTCATATGTTTTTAGCAATGAACTTATCATCAGAAGTAGAACATGTGGCAAAAGAAATAATAAAATTAGTAAGAGATAAAAATTATAAATACAAGGACATTGCAATAATAACTAAAAATATAGAAAACTATTCAGCAATTACAAAAGTAATATTTGCAAAATATGATATACCTGTATTCATAGATGAGAAAAAGGACTTAAACCAAAACTTATTAATTAAATATATATTAGCAATATTTGACATACTATCAAAGAATTTTACATATGAAGCAGTATTTGGCTACATAAAAACAGGATTACTAGACATACCAGAAGAAGATATCTTCAAATTAGAAAACTATTGCATTAAATGGGGAATTAAAGGAAACAAATGGTATAAAAATGACTGGGAATTTGGAAATTTATCAGCAGAGGAACTGACAAAATTAAATGAAATCAGACTACAAATAGTAAAACCTTTATTAGAATTAAAAGAACGAATAAGCAAAAACAAGACTGTAGAAAGTATATCAAGAGATTTATATAATTTCATACGAACAAATGGAGTATTAGATAAAATTAAAAATAAAATAGAAGCATTTTCAGGTGAAACAGAACTAGTAAAAGAATATGAAGCAGGAATAAAAGTAACAATGCAAGTGCTAGATGAACTTGTTATGCTATTTGGAGAAAGAAAAGTTTCATTTGAAAAGTACAAAGAGCTAATTAAAATAGGTCTTCAAAACAAAGATGTAGGAATAATTCCAGCAACACAAGACCAAGTAACTTTAGGAGATGTAGACAGGTCAAGAAGTCATAATGTAAAAGTAGTATTTATAATAGGAATAAATGATGGGGTATTCCCAAGTATAAACAAAGATGAAGGCTTTCTAAGTGATAAAGATAGAGAAAAACTAAAAGAACAAGGAATGCAATTAGCAAAAACAACGACAGATAGATTATATGAAGAGCAATTTAATATATATAAAACATTAACAGTAGCAGAGCAGCAAATATACCTATCATACACGGGGTCAGACTCAGAAGGAAGAGCAATAAGACCATCTGTACTAATTGCAAAAATAAAAAAGATATTCCCATATATAAAAACAGAAAGCGATATAATAAAGAAAGAGGACTTTGTGGGATTACCAGAAGAAACCTTTGATGAGCTGTTAAACAATTTATATAATCTATCAAATGGAGAAAAAATAAATCCAATATGGTCAGAGGTATATAAATGGTATAACCAAAACGAAGAATGGAAGGGAAGATTACAAAAAGCAATGGAGGGCTTACAATATACTAATTTGCCAGAAAAAATAAACAATAAAAATATAGAAGAATTATATGGAAATAAAATGCAAACAAGTATATCTAAGCTAGAACAGTATAGAAAATGCCCATTTTCATTCCATTTGAAATATGGACTAGGCCTAGATGAAAATGAAAAATTTGAAATAAAATCACTAGACACAGGTTCATTTATGCATAATGTAATTGAGGAATTCTTTGAAAAAGCTAAAAACAAAGAAATCCAAATAAGAGAGATATCAGAAGAAGAAACAGAAAAAATAATTCATGATATTATAATGGAAAAACTATTACTAGCTAAAAATGCCTTATTCACAAGTTCAAAAAAATTCGCCATATTACTAAGAAAACTAGAAAAAGTAGTAACAGAATCAATAAAATACATTGTAGCAAGCCTTAAAAATAGCAAATTCGAAATACTAGGAAATGAGGTAGAATTTAGAGCTGGTGGAGAATATGAACCAATCAGACTAGAACTATCAAATGGCAAAAAAGTTGAATTAGTAGGAAAAATAGATAGAATAGATATTGCAGAAGATGAGAACGGAAAATACATAAGAATAATTGATTATAAATCAAGTGTAAAAAATATAGAATTAAATGAAGTAATGTTTGGTATGCAGTTACAACTAATAACATATTTAGACGAAGTAGTAAGCAAAACAGATGTAACACCAGCAGGAGCATTATATTTCAATTTAATACAGCCAATAATTCCAGAAGCAAATAGAAAAACAACCGTAGAAATAGAGCGAGAAATAAGAAAAAGCTTTAAAATGAAAGGCCTAATTCTAGCAGATGTGAATGTTGTAAAAATGATGGATACAAAACTAGAAAAAGGCTATTCATATGTAGTACCAGCATATATAGATAAAGAAGGGAAGATAAGCCCAGACCTATCAAATGCAGTGAATAAAGAAGATTTTGCGAGTTTACAAAAGAATGTAAGAAAAATAATTAAGCAAATTTCAGAAGAAATATATAGTGGAGAAATACCTATAAAACCATATTACAATAAGGATAAGCAAACACAGTGTGAATATTGTGAATACAAAACTATATGTAATTTCAGCACAAAACAAAAGGGTAACAATTATAACTATATAAAATATCTAGAAAAAAATGAAATATTAGAAAAAATAAGAAAAGAGGCAGAAAATGTATAATAACTGGGAAGAATTAGAAGAAGAATGTAGAAAATGCCAAAAATGTAAGCTAGCACCTACAAGAAAAAATGTAGTAATAGGAACAGGAAACAAGCAAGCAGACCTAATGTTTATAGGAGAGGGGCCAGGAGCAGACGAGGATGAGCAAGGAATTCCCTTTGTTGGAAAAGCTGGAAAATTAATGAATATGGCATTTCAGGGGATAGGAGTAAATAGAGAAGAGGTATACATTGCAAATATTGTAAAATGTAGGCCGCCCAACAACAGAAATCCAGAGACAGATGAAGCAGAAGCATGCTTAAATTATTTAAGAAATCAAGTAATACTAATAAAACCGAAAATAATAGTGTTACTTGGAAGTGTAGCATTAAAAAATATACTAGGAAAAGAATATGGAATAACAAGTGCGAGAGGAAAATGGGTAGAAAAAAATGGAATATTATATATGCCTACTTTCCACCCAGCCGCTTTGCTTAGAGATAATTCAAAAAAGATAATGTTCTGGAAAGACTTGAAACAAGTTGTAAAGAAATTAGAAGAAATCTAGGAGAATACAATGGAGAATATAGAAGAAATAAAAAAAGCATCAGGTTATTGTCTGAATTGCAAAATAAAGCCATGTCAAAAAGGATGCCCACTAGGAAATGATATACCTGAATTCATATCAAAAATAAAAGAAGGAAAATATGAAGAGGCCTACAGAGTTATAGAAGAAACATCAGTACTATTTGCTCTATGTGGAAAAATATGCCCTCATACAAAGCAATGCCAAGGTAAATGTGTAAGAGGAATAAAAGGCGAACCTGTTCAAATAGGAAAACTAGAAGCATTTGTAGGAGAATATGTAGACGAAAATAAATTACCATTACAAAAAATAGAAGAACAAAAACCATATAAAATAGCAATAATAGGCTCAGGACCAGCAGGATTAACAGCAGCAGCATATCTAGCTAAAAGAGGATACCAAGTTACAATATATGAAAAAGAAGAGAAATTAGGCGGAATATTAAGATGTGGAATACCAGAATTTAGATTAGAAAAGACAAAAGTAGATAATACCATAAATAGGATATTAGAACTTGGTGTAAAAGTAAAATGTGATACAAAATTAGGTAAGGACATTTCTATAGAAAATCTAAAACAACAATATGATGCGATATTTTTAGGAATTGGAGCAAATTTGTCACACAAAATGGGGATAGAAGGTGAAGAGAAATTAAATGTCTTTGGAGGCAATGAGCTATTGCAAACTTCAAATCATCCTGAGTATAAAGACAGAATTGTAATAATTGTAGGTGGCGGAAATGTGGCAATGGATGCGGCCAGAACAATAAAGAGGCTAGGGGCAAAAGAGGTAAAAGTAGTATATAGAAGAGAAAAAGCACAAATGCCAGCAGAACCAAAAGAAATAAAAGAAGCAAAACAAGAAGGAATAGAATTCCTATACAAGACAAATGTACAAAAAATACTAGGAGAAGAAAAAGTAGAGCAAGTGGAATGTATAAAAACAGAGCTCATACAAAAAGAAGGAGAAACAAGACTATATCCAGTTAATATAGAGGGAAGTGAGTTTCTTCTAAAAGCTGACTATGTAATAATGGCGATAGGAGCAGGATTAGATAGAGAGTTGACTCAAGGTTTGGGATTAGAATTAAATGAGAAGAATTATATAAAAATAGATGAAAATTATATGACCAATATAGGAGGAGTGTTTGCAGCAGGAGATATAGTAGGAGAAAGAGCAACAGTTGCTTGGGCAAGTAGAAGCGGAAGAGAAGCCGCAAAATCAATAGAAACATGGCTTAAAAAATAAAAAAGGGGCAAGAAATATCTTGCCTCTTTTAAGTGCTTTTACGACCAACAAAAATATTGTGCAAATATCTATTAATTCGAATAGTTTCAAAAAACTCAACACAATATCCATTAGTCTTAAGTTCGTTGACTACAGTAGATGGTATCCGACAAAAACTCTTTCCAATTTTTCCGCAAGTATCAGGATTTGTAACAGCCCTGACGATTTTTGCATAAAGTTTTCTTTCTCTATCGAATAACAACATTGAAAGCACCTCCTAAAGTAAAATATGGTATACATAATAATTATTATATCATAGGAAATAAAATGTTGCAATATTGCATGTAACAAAAATGTAATATAAATTTAACATAACTGAAATACTATACACTACAAATATATTGTATAATATATGTAAGTTTCAAAGGATAAAAAAGGAGAAAAAATGGGTATAAATTCTGTACTAAAAAGAGAAGGAATTGAAGAAATAGAGGCACTAGATACTCTAACTGTAAATAAAATAGCAAAAAGAATATCAAAAAAACTTGCTGAAACTTTTGCTGACCACGATTTAACTGAAAGTAGCTTATTTATTGAAATTGCTAGATTGAAGATGTATACAGCAAAAATGCCAAATGATTTATCAGGTGCGAAGTATTTATGGATGAATAAATCCATATATTTTAGAAAAGGTGTGAAATTCGAGACTATAGAAGAATTTGCAACACATGAATGCCTGCACTATTTACAAGAGGCAAAAGATGAAAATGGAAATGTATTAAAGCTAGGACTATATGACTTTGCAGAAGGCGGAATAAAAGGAATGGCTATAAATGAAGCAGCAGTTCAAACAATGGCAGAAAAAGCAAGCAAAAATGAGCCAGACAGAGTAAAATATTATGATATATTCCTATATACCATAAGTCCTAATTATTATCCACTACAATGTGCATTATTGAATGAATTAACATACTTTACAGGTACTTATCCACTATATCACAGTACATTGTATAGTGATGATATATTTAAAAATACAGTAAATAGTAAACTAGGTAAAAAAGCATATAAAAATATAAGGGACGCGTTAGATATACTAATGCAAAAGGAAGCTAATTTAAATATATTAACAAATGAGCTACAAGAGGCGACAGGCAAAAGAAAAACGCAAAAAATAGACAAAACGATAGAAAAATATAAAGCAGAAATAGCAGACTTATTCTTGAAAATACAAAATTATATAATAAAAAACGGATTTGAAAAAGAATTTGAAGCAGTAAAGAATATGGATGATTTACAGCACTTTAAAAACAGACTATATAAATTCAAAGATTTAATAGGCTACACAGTAGACTATAATTTCTATAATGAATTCTATATCCAAACTATGACAGAGTTTGAAAAGAAAAAAGAATATATAGAGCAATATGGCGAAATAGTAGACGGAAATATAGAAAAACCAAGACTAGACTTAACGGTAACAGAACCAAAAATGTCTTTAATAAGAAGAATAATGATGAAAATAGGAATATTAGCTACAAATAATCATGAATATGTTAATGAAAAACAAAAGTAGGCGAGGACAAAATAAAACCTCGCTTCGATAATAAGGAGCAGAAATATGAAGAAAATAACAAAATCACTAATACTAATGATAATAGCAATATTTTTAATGACAATAACTGTATATGCAGCAGATTTCTCGGTAAAAATGGAGAAAACAGAGCAAGAAAATGAAATAACACTACAAATAAAACTAGAAGAAATCAATATTACTGGAGCAGGAATAAATGCATTTATATGTGATTTAGAATACGACAGAGATGTGTTTGAAACAGTTACTGCAGAAGACATAACAGTTCAAAATGGTTGGGAAGACTTAACATATAATGAAAAAAGCGGCTCATTACTAACTTTAAGAAGTGATTTTACAAAAGCATCAGGAGAGAAAATTGTAACAGTAAAACTACATGAAAAAGCAACAGCCAAATCAGGAAAAACAGAAATAAAAATAACAGGAATACAAGCATCAGATTCACAACAAGACTTAGAAGCAGAAGACCAAGTACTAGAAATTCAAGTAGGTGGATTAAATATAGTAAAAATCATAATAACAATAGTTGCAGTAATTGCAATAATAATAGCACTATTATTCATAATAAGATTCCTTGTAAAAAGCACAAATAAAAGGAGGAAAAGAAGATAATGAATAAAGGTATAATAAAAAAAGTTTCTTGTATGGCATTAGCAGGTTTTATGCTATTATCTGGACAAGTACTGGCAGCAGACAGTAGAGAAGAACTGCAAGGTAAATTACAAGAAAGTAACATTAATTCAATAATAGCAGACAAAACACTAGGTTATAGTGCGAGCTATGACTTAAGAAAATATAAGTACATAACAATAGAAGATGTTGGAAGTACAAATGCTAACTGGGCAATTGTTGCCGCTAAATTATTAGAGTATAGTAGTAAAGGTTCTATGGAAATGTCAGCCAAACATATAGACTACTCAACAGCATATAATTCTACAACAGAAGGAAATACTAGCTCACACAACAGAAACTTAGGACAAGCAGCAAATATGAAAGTTGCCTTAGGGTATGTAATAAGTGGAAGAGGACCAGTAGCAAAAAGTGATTTTGATTGGGATGGAACATTAAATAAAGTATCTAATTCAACACTAACTTCTAAGAAAGTAGCAAATACAGTAGAAAGTTATAGAATATTCCCAAGCATGTATAAAATGACATTTGATGCAGGTAATGGAACTAAATTTACTTATGCATATAATGACCCGATAATATACACATCAACAGAAAGTCAAGTAGGAAATAAATTCTCAGCAACTAAAAACATTACATCATACACAGGTGGAGAAATTGAACAAGTAAGAGAAGAAATAAAAGAGCATATTATAAAATATGGAGCAGTAAGTGCTAGCATATATAGAAATGGATTAGATTATTATGTGTATAGAACTGGAGGAAGCATAGTACAACATCACGAGCATTATGATGATGGTGATGGAGGCACCTATTGTAGCAAATGGAAAACAAAAACATATACACCAGTAGATTTATCTTATTACTGTTCAGGCAAAAATCTAACACCTAACCATGAAGTGGTAATAATTGGATGGGATGATGAGTTCCAAGTTCCAGGAGCACCAGGCAAAGGAGCTTATATCGTATTAGACCCAACAGTGATTTACAAACAATATTATGCAAATTATACAGAATCTTCTAGATATTGGAGATATGATGTGTATGAAGACGGAGTTTATTGGAATGTTAGCGATTTACAAACAGTAAATACCAACTATTATTATGTTTCATACTATGACTACTACATAGAATCAAATGTATATGGAATAAAAGAAACAAGTTATGCAAGTTATAGCAAAACATATCAACATGATACATTAGGAATGTCAACAAGCATTGATGCAGTAAATTCTTCAACTATTGCATATGGTGCAAATGTATTTAACAGAAATTCTACTACTCCAGAAACATTGAATGCAGTAAGCATTGCAAGTGAATCAGATATGAAATATGAAATATATGTAAATCCAAAGAGCGGAGAATTAACAGAAGATAAACTTATAAAAGTAGCAACAACAGATGTTCTTGAAGCAGGATATAACACAATACATTTAGATGAAACAATAGTATTAACTGGAGAAAAATTTGCAATCGCAGTAAAATACATTCCGGCAGATGATTCTGGAACAGTTTCAGTGGCTAGAATAGGTGTAGAAGCGCCAAAACAAAAGATGTATTACATGGTTTCATCAAATCAAACAGAAACAAGATATGACAATATAGACTTCTGGTATGGAAAGGCAACTTCATCACAAGGACAAAGCTTCATAGGTTCAAACTTGAATACATGGACAGACTTGTATTCACAATCAGAAACAAAAGACACCAATATATGTATAAAAGCATTTGTAACATCAAATCCAAATTATGAAGTGCCAGCAGAAAAAGTAGAAATAAAACAAAAAGTACAAGATGCTTTTGGAGATGTAATAGAGGAAGACATAACAAACACTTTGGAAGTTATAAAAGGAGATAGCATTTCTTTAGGAGCAACAGTAAGTCCAACAGATGCAGCAAACAAATCTGTATCATGGACAAGTAGTAACAAGAGTATAGCTACAGTAGATAAAGATGGCGTGGTAACAACACATGCAGCAGGAGTAGTAACAATAACTGCAAGATTAACAAATACACCAACAATTTATGCAGAATGTAAAATAGATGTAAGAGTACCAGTAGAAAGCTTTGTGCTAAATAAAAATAATGTAACAATTCTGGCAGGAGAAACAAATGTATTAGCAGCAATAATAGGACCAGATGATGCAACAACAACAAAAGTAGAATGGTCAAGTAATAATAGTGAAGTAGTAAAAGTAACAGAAGACGGACTATTAATAGGACTAAAACAAGGTTCAGCAATAGTTACAGCAGTGTTAAGAGATGAAAATGGGGTACATACAGCAACTTGTAAAGTAACAGTTCCAGTATCATTAGTAGTAGATGTAACAGGAGTAAGTCTAAATAAAACAAGTTTACAACTAATGACAGGAACAAGAGAAACACTAACAGCAACAATTTTACCAGCGGATGCAACAAATACAGCAGTAGTATGGACAAGTAGTGATAAATCAGTTGCAATAGTAAACTCTAATGGTAGAATAACAGCATTATCAGCAGGAACAGCAACAATAACTGCAACAACAGTAAGTGGAGGAGAAACAGCAAGCTGTAAGGTAACAGTTATAGAAGAAGAAACAGTAAAAGTAAGAGGAGTAAGTTTGAACACAACATCAGCAACATTAGAAAAAGACCAAACTACTCAATTAGTAGCAACTGTAAAACCAAGTAATAGTGCAAATCAAAGTGTAACTTGGTATAGTAGTGATTTAGATGTGGTAGAAGTAGACTCAAATGGTAAAGTAACTGCAATATCTCCAGGAACAGCAACAATAACAGTAAAAACAGATGATGGAGGCTATACAGCGTCATGCACTGTAACAGTAACAAAGCCTAAAGTAAAAGTAACAGGAATAACATTAGATAAAACATTAATCACACTTGACAAAGGAAGTTCGACTCAATTAATAGCAGGAACACAGCCAGCAAATGCTGACAACACTAAAATCAATTGGACAACAAGTAATGCAAACATAGCTACTGTAGACGATGATGGTACAGTAACAGCAGTAGGTTATGGAGACGCGATAATAACTGCAACAACAGATGATGGAGGATACTCTAAAAAATGTATAGTATCAGTTCCAGAAATAATAGCAGTAACAGGAATTGAGCTAAGCTCTACAGAATTAACAATTGAAAAAGGAATAACTGCTGAACTAAAAGTAAAAATACTACCTGAAAATGCAACTAATACAACTGTAACATATGAAGAAGCAGATACAACAATAGCGACAGTAGCAGGAGATGGAGTAAAGGCAGTAGGAGTAGGACAAACAACAATTATATTTAAAACAGAAGATGGAGAATATACAGCAACATGTACAATAAATGTAATAGAACCAACAAAAGATATAACAATATCAAGTAATAATTATCAAATAAATGAAGACAATGAAATATATGACGTTCCAAAAGATACAACAGTAGAAGAATTTAAGAGTAATATAACAACGAACGGAACTATAACAGAAATAGTAGATAAAAATGGAGAAGCAATAACAGAGGATGAAAAAGTAGGTACTGGTTCAACAGTAACAATAACAAAAGAAGTAACAACAACTCCAGAAGGTGGAGGAGAACCAACTACAACAACAGTAACAGAAACTTATGTTATTAGAGTAGATGGAGACCTAAATGGAGACGGAACTGTTTCAATAACAGATTTCTCAATATTAAAACAATACATAATACAACAAATGACACTAGAAGGAATAGTATATGAAGCAGGAGATTTAAACAAAGATGGCGAAATAACATTAACAGACTTATCAATGTTAAAACAACAAATTCTAGCTGATGAGGAGGTACAAGAATAATGAAAAAGACAATGACAATAATAATGATAATTCTATTATTATTAAGTAGTTTTACATTAACTGCAAATGCAATAAGTTTTACAGTAACCTTAAGCCCCGCACAAGCGAATGTACCATCAGGAAATACAGTAGATATTTATGTTTCAGCTAGTAATTTGAACATAGGTGGTAGCGGAATGAATGTATTTTCTTGCATACTAAACTATGATAAAACAATATTTGAAGAAATATCAGATTCAAACATAACAGGGCTAAATGGATGGGAAGTTTCATACAATACTTCTACCGGAAAAATCTTATTAGATAATGAAAACTATATAACAGAAGATTCACAATTATGCAAGATAACATTTACTGTAAAAAGTACAGTAACAGAAGGCAGTGGAGAAATATCTGTGACAAATCCAGAAACATCAAATGGAACAATAGATATTACAGGAACAAGTGAATCAGCAATTATATATGTAAAACAAATATCATCAGATGAATATGAAATAACAGAAGACAACAAAATAACTGGGGTAACTCCAGGAACAACTGTAGATGAGTTTAAAGATAATGTAACTGGAAGTGAAAATGCTACAATAAAAGATAAAAATGGAAATGTAATTACCTCAGGAAATAAAATAGGAACAGGAGCAACAATAGAAATACCAGGAGAAGAGACTTTCACAGTAATAGTAAAAGCCGATATAAATGGTGATGGAGAAATTACAGTAACAGACTTATCAAAAGTAAAATTACACATAGTTGAAATCACTCTAATAGAAGAACCATATAAAACAGCAGCCGATATAAATGGTGATGGTAAGATAACAATAACAGATGTATCAAAATTAAAACAAGTAATAGTAGGAAATGAAACTTTGTAACAAAAATGTAATAAAAATGTAATATAATATGAGGCAAGCCACGTATCCGTTGGCTTGCCTTTAAAATTGAAGCCGTAAAAATGTAACACAAAAAAAGCTATCTTGATTTTTAAAATGGTTGTAATATAATATAAATAAGTATGAAAGGGGAAAGTATGCTAAATAGAAGTAAATATTATAAAGTATGTCTATGTATAATAGTTGCATTATGTACTTTATTTACCCCAATTTCAATGGCTAACACAGAAGTACAACTAGTAGAAACAATACCATTAGAAAAATCGAAACTAACTATAACGCCATCATTACTAGCAGATAAAACCTTACTTTCTAGTACGAAGTTTGACTTAAGAAGTAATATAGAAGTTCAAGTAAAAGACCAAAAAACAACTCAAGAATGTTGGGCATTTGCTGCTAACACAGCGCTAGAAACTAATTTATTACTTACACAAAATGAACAATTTGATTTTTCAGAAAGACATATGGTATATGCGACAGCAAAAACATTTACAGATGGAACTAATCCATTAGGTCATAACCGAGAAGCAAATGGTGGAGGAAATGCCTCAATAGCCATGGCATACTTAACAAGTGGAAGAGGACCAGTACTAGAAACTGAAATGCCATTTAGCGTGAATGAAGAAAAAATAGCTTTATCAGAAATAGAGGAAAAAACCGTACAGAAAAAAGTAACAGATTATATGGTATTTCCAACAATACTAAAGACTAAAGACACAGAAGGAAATATCACATATACTGATGAAGAAAAAACAACAACTTATACAGAAGCACAAGTAGAAGAAAATAGAAATAATATAAAGCAACATATAATGAATTATGGCGCAGTTACAGCAATGACAGTATCAGGTTCGGCATACAGTGAATACTACAATTACAATTTAGATTATCCAGCTTTTTATTGTGACAACACAAATTTAATACTTAATCATCAAATAAGTATAATAGGTTGGGATGACACTTATGCAGTAGAAAACTTTAATGAAGCTCATAGACCATCAAACCCAGGAGCATATTTAGTGCTAAATTCATATGGAACAGAAGGAAATTACAAATATGGATGCTATTATATATCATATGAAGATGCATACATAGAAATGGGTATAGTTGGAATAATTAATGTAGAAGATATTGACTATGATAAAATTTATCAATATGACCCATTAGGAGTTTCAAGTAGTCTTTGTTTAGATGAAGAAAAAGTATTATATGGAGCAAATGTATTTTCGAAAGATAAAAGTGTAGTAGAACAATTAAATGAAATCAGTATAGCATCACTAGTGGAACAAAACTTTGAATTATATATAAATAGCGAAGATGGAGAATTATCACAAGACAAACTTCAAAAAGTAGAAATAGAAGAAACAACAATTAGACAAGGATATACAACAATAAAATTAAAAAATCCGGTTAAACTAACAGGAGAGAAATTTGCAGTAGTGGTAAAATACAGCGGGAATAACAAGAAAGCATATATAGGAGTGGAAAGTTCAACTAAAACATATTGGGCAACTGCAACAAGTAATTTAGGTGAAAGCTATTATTCACAAGACATGAATACATGGACAGATTTAACAGAAGTAGGCTTAACCAATACTAATATATGCATAAAAGCATTTACAACAGAAATAGAATCAGTTATTACATCTGACTCATATGTAATAGAGGAAGATTTAATATATAAAATATCACCAAACACAAAATTAGAAGATTTTAAAAATAATTTACAAGGAATAGAAGAGGCTAAAATTTTAAGAAACAACATAGAATTACAAGAAGGTGATATAATAACAACAAACACCACATTAATAACAAGCGATAATAAAACATATACATTAGTGGTAACTGGAGATATAACAGAAAGTGGTAGTGTAACAGTAACAGATGTATCAAAGCTAAAAATGCATTTGGTAGAATTAGAGTTACTAGACGCAATACAACAAAAGGCAGCAGATGTTAATTATACTACTACAATAACATTAACAGATTTATCACAAATGAAATCGGCCATTGTTGGGCTAATAAATTTATAGGAGAAGATAGGAATGAAAAAAACATTAGTTACTTTTATAATTATAGCAGTTGCCTTAGTGGCATGCATGACAACAGTAGAAGCAGCAAGCTTCGGAGTCAAAATTACTCCAAGTGCAACAGAAGTAAAAAAAGGAGAAACTGTGACTCTAGTAGTATCAGTAAATAATTTAAATTTAGATGGTCAGGGTCTTACAGCTCTTTATGGAGTAATAGATTATGACACAACAGTATTTAACACTTTAAATGCAGAAACAGATTTCAAAGCACTAAATGGATGGGACACACCAACATTTAATGCAAGTAACAACAAAATACTTACCGCAAAGGGTGGCTATGTAACAACAGATAGTGATGTATTTGAAGTTACACTAACAGTAAAGGAAACAGCTAATACAGGAAGTACAACAGTAACATTAAAAAATATAACAGGTTCAGATAATGAATCAGATATAGCTGTAGCAAATGTATCATGTGCTTTACAAATAGCAGATAAGACAACAGGAGGAACAGGCGGAGATGGAACAGCAACTTCAAAACCAACAGTAACAGCTAGTTATGAAAAAGTGGCTAATGGAGTAAAAGTAACATTAACATCAGACAAAGAACTAAAATCAACAGCAGGTTGGGAATTATCATCAAATAAAAAGCAACTAACAAGAGTATATACAGCAAATTATAGCGGAACAATAACCGTTGAGGATGTAGATGGAAATAAAAGTGATGCAATAACATTAAATGTAGAAGTTGAAAGTTCAGGAGACAATGATAATTCAGGAACAACAGAAGACAAAACAGCACCAACAGCATCTGTAAAATATACAAAAGGAACAAATGGAGTAACAGTAACTGTAACAGCAAGTGAAGAAATAAAAGCAGTAACAGGTTGGACATTATCATCAGATAAGAAAACATTAACAAGAGTATTTGCAGCTGACTATACAGGAACAATAACACTAGAAGATTTATCAGGAAACAAAAGTCAACCAATAGAAATAAAGGTGGATATGAGCAATCCAAATGGTGGAACTGATGTAGATAACGCAGGAGATACAAATCAGTCAGATACAAATAATAACTCTTCAACGGCAACAGACTCATTACCAAAAGCAGGAACAGCATATATAATACCAGTAATAGCGCTAATAGCAGTAATAGGAGTAGGAGCATATATAAGATATAAATCAATGGAATACTAAAAAACAAAACACAGCATTAAAAAGGCTGTGTTTTAAAATTAATTGACAAAAGCAAAAAAATATCCAAAACCACTTGAAATCTCCTCAGAAATATGTTATATTATATTAGTCAACTAAATAATCGAGGTGTGGCGCAGTTGGTAGCGCGCGTGGTTTGGGACCATGAGGCCGCAGGTTCGATCCCTGTCACCTCGACCATATTTAAGCAATTTTAAAAGAACTGCAGAAAATTAAAAAAGAATGAAAAGAGTATTAACGACAAGTTTTTCGTTGATACTCTTTTATGTTGGGTTTCAAAAAATCTTGAGAAATTCTAAAAAAATTTAAGATTTTGTTCAGAAATTTATGTTCAGAAGAAATTTTATTCCAAACAAAAATGTTTAGAAAAAGTTCAGAAAAATTATGTTTTCTAGAACGCTCAGTCAATTGCTTGACAAAGTCATATTGAAATGATAATTATAATGCTATAAAAAGGAAATTGGAGGTAAATATGAAGGGTATAAAAATAGGAAATAAAGAGTCTAAATATCCAATAATTCAAGGTGGAATGGGCGTATGTGTATCATTACACAAACTAGCAGGAAATGTTAGTAAAGAAGGTGGAATAGGCGTTCTTTCAGCAGCAGATATCGGATATCAAGAACCTGATTTCGATTCAAATCCATTGAAAGCAAATTTAAGAGCTATTGGAAGTGAAATAAAAAAAGCAAGACAGATAGCATGCAATGATAAAATACTAGGCATTAATATAATGGTGGCTATGTAAAATTATGCTGAAATTGTAAAAGAATGTGTAAAACAAAAAATTGATTTAATAATTTCTGGAGCAGGAATTCCAAAAGAATTACCTGAATATGTAAAAAATTCTAAAACAAAAATTGCGCCAATAGTATCATCACTTAGATGTTGCCAATTAATAGTTAAACATTGGATTAAAAAATATGATTATGTCCCAGATATGATTGTTATCGAAGGGCCAGAAGCTGGAGGACATTTAGGATTTAAAAGAAAAGAATTAGACAATACTAGTGAGACTAATTTAGAAAATATAACAAAAGAAATTGTAGAATATGTAAAAGAAGTAGAAAAAGAACATAATAAAGAAATTCCTGTAATTGCTGCAGGAGGAATATGGGATAAAAAAGACATAGACAAATTTCTAGAATTAGGAGCAGATGCTGTACAAATGGCAACAAGATTTGTCACAACATATGAATGTGATGCTTCTGATGGATTTAAAAATGCTTATTTAAAAGCTAATAAAGAGAATATAAAGATAATAAACAGCCCTGTTGGTATGCCAGGTAGAGCAATATGCAACAATTTTATAAAAAATACTGAGAAACAAAGAGCGAAAATAGAAAAATGTTATAGATGTATAAAAACTTGTGATATAAAAAACACACCATATTGTATAACAAAAGCATTAATAAATAGCGTAAAAGGAAATATAGAAGATGGATTAATTTTTTGTGGAAGTAATGTATATAGAGCTAAAGAGATTGTTTCAGTACATGATTTAATGCAAGAATTAGTTCATGCATAAGAAAGCAAAAATAGGCAGAAATGTCTATTTTTTATATTACATTTTCTTTTTGAACGTAATGAACAGGGACATTTTCTGATTAATAAATATCACCATTATCAATAAAAAATATATTGTACTGACCTACCAGTCTAGAGATTTTTTTTTAATTTTATGATATAAATAAACAGAACAAAAAGTAGATAACGAAATTAACGAGGAGATAAAGCAAATGAGTGAAAGATTATATGATTATTTAGAGATAACAGATTTAAAAGATATGTTAAACAAAACAAAAAAATATATAGTGAAAAAATAGCATTTAAAATTAAAATAGCAGAAGGAAAATATAAAACATTTACACATGAAGAAGTAAGATATATGGTTGATAGCTTAGGAACAGCCCTAATCAATTTAGGATTAAAAGGAAAAAGAATTGCAATAATGGAACCAAACAGATATGAATGGGAAATAGCATATTTATCAGTTGTTTGTGGAACTGGAATTGTAGTACCATTAGATAAATCGTTACCAGAGAATGAATTAGAATCTTTAATTGAAAGGTCATGAGTAGAAGCAATATTCTATTCAAAAAAATATGAAGAGTCAATAAAAAGAATTAGATATAGTCAAACAAATAAATTAAAACATTTAATTTCAATGGATTTAGTAGAACACAGTGAAGGTATATATTCTCAAGAAGAATTAATTGTAAAAGGTCCTAGCGTAATGTTAGGATATTACGAAAATGAAGAAGCAACAAAAGAAGTTTTAATAGATGGATAGTTCTATACAGGTGATCTAGCAAAAATAGATGAAGAAGGATATATATATATTTGTGGTAGAAAGAAAAGTGTAATTGTTCTAAAAAACCGTAAAAATATATTCCCAGAAGAAATGAAAAATCTAGTAAATAAAATTGAGAGAGTAAAAGAATTTTTTATCTATGGTAAACAACAGTCAAGTGACAAAAATGATATAAAAATTAATGTCCAAATAGTATTTGATAGAAAAATAGTAGAAGATGTTTATAAAGTACAAAATGATGATGAAATATATAAAGTATTATCTTTATTCATAAACAACACCCCTTTTTCTTTAGTATTAGAATATATCATATCACTTTTCTTTTGGTAGTTGTGTCGAAAATTGTCTAAAAAATAAAAAAGTTGAAAGAAAAGGTATTTTATGGTAAAATAAATGCCTCACTAAAAATTATAGTATAGGAGGTCTTTATAGTGGCAAATGAAACTATTAAGAAAAAAGGTTGGCGGAAATTAAAATGTTTTGCAATGGCTTTGGTATGCACGTGTTTTTTCTTAACTGCATGTACTCATGAGCAGATTAAGGAAGACGAGGACATAGCAACTAACGTCTTGATTGAAATTCTAGACAACTCTGGAAGCAAAGCAACTAAAGAATCCAAGGTGCCGGCAAAGGTTGAAGGGGAAATGACTGTACATTTTATTGATGTCGGTCAGGCTGATGCTACATTATTTGTCCAAGGTAAACATGCGATGCTTTTCGATGCGGCAACGAAAAGTCGTGGAGATGAGCTGGTCGAATATCTTCGGAAGTTAGGAATCGATTATATTGATGTGTTGGTTCTTTCTCATCCTCACGATGACCATATGGGTGGTTCTGCTGAAGTGCTTAATAATATCGAAGTTGGAGTAGTTTACGGCCCTGACATTTTCGATATCAGCTCTTTGGATAGCAACAAATGGTACAAAGATATGATTAATGCTGTTGAGAAAATCGACAAAGATAGAAACAAAGGTATAGCTAAAAATAAGCAGACAAGTATTTGGCATTTTCCTCGAAATGACAAAGGAGAATTTGCGAAGTTTAACATCGGTGATGCTGTAGTTGAATTTTATGCTCCAATTGAAAATGAGTATTCTGACCTAAATGATTACTCGATTTGTGCAAAAGTAAGTTTTGGTACAGTCGATGTATTACTCACCGCAGATGCTACTGATAATGTGGAAAAGGCTTTAATTGCAGGAAGAAATGACTTAGATGTAGAAATCTTTCAAGCATCCCATCATGGTAGTGATACTGGAAACTCAAAAGAATTCCTGAAAGCTATATCTCCTGAATGTATTGTTATTAGTTGTGGTATGAAGAACAGATATAATCACCCTATAAAATCTGTGCTTAATCTCTATAAAGAGATGAAAATTCCAGTATACAGAACTGATGAAGCAGGAGATATTGTTATGACTACCGATGGAACAACGTATTCTTTTGACAAGAAGCCTGGAACATATACAAGTGCTGCAGAGTATAAAGCGAAAGGACGTTAGAACAATGATAGAAAGAATAGTATTCATGCAAGCTGAGGATAACATGGTTACATTTGAAAAAGAAAATGGTGATACCATTATTTATCCGATAAGCTTAGTACCCAAGTGTTATACGGAAGGCGATATAATTAAAGCGATTATTCACGGAGAAGATTTCATCAAATTTCTGGAACTTGACACTGCTGAGATGGAATCTAGACGTGTAAGCCTAAAAGATAAAAAGGCGGAACTGAGAGAACGAGCAAGGCGTAGTACAAACAAAGCATAACCCAAAAGGAGCTCTATATGAGTTCCTTTTATCTATCTCCTTGTATAAATAT
>CAYXUA010000011.1:0-20302 GCA_964468015.1 uncultured Clostridium sp.
GAATGTAAAATAATAAAAAGAAAAGAAAAATATTGTTTATACATAAAAGATGGCGAAGAAATATCAAAATTTCTAGCTCTAATAGGAGCAAAAAAATCAGTATTAAATTATGAAGAAATTAGAATATTAAGAGAAATGAGAAGTAATGTAAATAGGATAGTAAACTGTGAAACAGCCAATATAAATAAAACAATAAATGTAGCAATAAGTCAAATACAAGATATAAAGTATCTAAAAAAGAAGGAACATTTTGAAAGCTTGCCAGAAAATTTAAAAGAAATAGCCAAAATAAGAGAAGAAAATCCTGAAAGCAGTCTGGTTGAATTAGGTAAATTACTAGAAACTCCAATAGGAAAATCAGGAGTAAATCATAGATTAAAGAAGATACACGAAATAGCAGAAGAGTTAAGAGAGGAAAATAAATGAAAGAAATAGGACTATATGTGCATATTCCATTTTGTAAACAAAAATGCAAATATTGTGATTTTACATCTTTTGCACAAAAAGAAGACATGATAGAAGAATATATGAAATGGCTATGTACTGAAATAAAGGAAGTTGGAGAGGGAATTAGGTTAGATATAGAAAATAAATACATAGATGATGTAAAAGTAAAAACAATATATATTGGCGGAGGAACTCCATCATATATAGATGAAACATATATTAAAGAGATTATGCAAAGTATATATGAATACTATCAAGTAGAAAAAGATGCAGAAGTCACAATAGAAATAAATCCGGGAACTGTAAATGAAACTAAACTTCAGGCATACAAGAAAGCGGGAATAAACAGGCTAAGTATAGGTGTACAGGAGGTCAATAATGAGCTACTAAATATGCTAGGAAGAATACATACTTATGAAGAATTTAAAAATACATATGAATTGGCAAGAAGAGTAGGCTTTAATAATATAAATATAGACTTCATGCTTGGATTACCAAATCAAACAATTGAGGATATAGTGCACATACTATCAGAAATACAGGAATTGAAACCAGAACATGTATCTGTATATTCACTAATATTGGAAGAAGATACACCAATAAAAAAATTAGTAGATAAAAATAGATTAATTATGCCAAAAGAAGAAATAGAAAGAGATATGTACTGGAAAATAAAAAATGGATTAGAGGAACAGGGATATATACATTATGAGATATCTAATTTTGCTAAAAAAGGTAAAGAGTCAAAACATAATATGGATTGTTGGAACCAAAAAGAATATATGGGATTTGGTGTAGGAGCACATTCTTATATCGATGGGGCAAGATTTTCAAATATAGATGATATCAAAGAATATATAGAAAATTATAAAAATAATAAGCAAGAAAACAATTTTGAATTACATGAAAAACAAAATCAAGAAACAAAAATGAAAGAATATATGATGCTAGGTTTAAGAAAAATAAAAGGAATAGATTGTAATCAATTTGAAACAAAGTTCTCAAAAGATGTTTTCGATATATTTGGAAAAGAAATTGAGAAGCTGTTAAAAGAAGAATTAATAGAGGTAGAAGAAGGAAGTATAAGGTTAAGCACAAAGGGAATAGATTTAGCAAATTTAGTATGGGAGGAATTTGTATAATCAGGGGGCAGAAAGGAATAAAAATGCCTGAAGATTTATATTGGTTATGGCTATCAAAAATAAAAATAGGAGCTATAACAAAAATTGAGTTACTACAGAAATATGAAGAACCAGAAATCATATTCAATAAAAGAGAAGAACTAAAACAAATTCTAACAAAGGAAGAATATCAAGAAATCTGCAAAGAAGAACCAATCAAATTATTAGAGGGATTAGAAAAAATAAGGAAATATAATATAAAAATAATAAATATTTTTCATGACTATTATCCGCCACAACTAAGATACATATATGATCCACCAGTAGTACTATTTGCACTTGGAAACATAGAATTGCTGAAAAAAGAAGCGGTAGCGATAGTAGGAGCAAGACAATGTTCAAACTATGGCAAAATTATAGCAAAAGAAATAGCAAAGCAAATTGTAAGCAAAGATATAAATGTAGTAAGCGGACTAGCAAGAGGGATAGACTCATTTGCTCACATAGGGGCAGAAGGTAGAACAATAGCAGTTTTAGGGTCTGGACTAGATACAATATACCCAAAAGAAAATACTAGATTAGCAAAGAATATATTGCAAAAAGGCGGGATAATAATATCAGAATATAATTTAGGAACGCCACCAGACAGAATGAATTTTCCAAATAGAAATAGAATAATAAGTGGAATATCAAATGCAGTGATAGTAATAGAAGCAAAGGAAAGAAGCGGAAGTTTAATTACAGCGGAATTTGCTTTAGAACAAGGTAAAGACGTATATGCGGTACCAGGCAATATAACAAGTAAATACTCAATAGGCACTAATAACTTAATAAAAGAAGGAGCTATACCATATACTTGCATAAAAGATATATTGGAATGATGAATATTAATCTATGGGACAAAAAATAAAACTTTTGTTTGACTTTTGGAAAATTTTATGATATAGTAAGAAAAAATAATTTTAGGAGTGATATACATGGGAAGAAAAAAAGATCCAAATGAGTTAAATAAAAGAGAGAAGTCTATTGTTAAGTTTATAGAAAAACAAATAGTAGCAAATGGTTATCCACCATCAGTAAGAGAGATAGGAAAAGCAGTAGGATTGAAATCAACTGCAACAGTTCATGGATATTTAACAAAATTAGAAGAAAAGGGATATATAAAAAAGGAACAACAAAAAGGAAGAACCCTAAAATTATTAAAAGGACGGATTAAGCGACAATAAACCAACTGAAAAACCGGTATATTCAGGAAGGGAATTAGTAGATGTTCCAGTAATAGGAAAAATAACAGCAGGAGCTCCAATTTTAGCTGTTGAAAATATAACAGATACATTCCCAATACCAATAGACTTTGTAGGAAATAGCGAAAGCTTTATGCTAACAGTAAGAGGAGAAAGCATGATAGAAGCGGGAATATTAGACGGAGACTATATTTTAGTAAAGAAACAAAACACAGCAAATAATGGTGAAATAGTAGTAGCATTAATAGAAGATGAAGCAACAGTAAAAACCTTCTATAAAGAAAAAGACCATATTAGATTACAACCAGAAAATAGTACAATGGATCCAATTATAGTACCAGATTGTAAAATACTAGGTAAAGTAGCTGGAGTGTTTAGAAAAATATAAATAAAAAAGGACAGTTGAACTATACCTTTAATAGAGTTCAAACTGTCTTTTTTTCTATGTCTTATTTATGACTAGCAACATCCTCTGTTACCACCGCAACAACAGCATATTAAAATAAGAACGATTATTATACAAATGCAATCATCTCCAAAACCGAATCCGCATCCTCCACAGTTTCTGCTCTCTGGCATATTTAACCCCCCTTTCAACAAATAAGTACTTAAAGCTTTAAACAAGATAAGCACCTAGGTTCATTATTACTAATTACAGCAACAACCTCTGTTACCACAACCACAGAAAAGTAGTAAGAATAGAATAATGAACCAAAGAATTTCATCATTACAGCAACAATTTCCCATAGTGCAAATACCTCCTTGTAAAGATTTGTTTTTTGAGCTTCCTTAGTATGTTATATAATATTCCCCCTTACAAAAAGTGTGAATGTCCGAAAATAATAAAACAATAACCTCATAAATATAATGAAATATGGAGGTTATTATGAGAAATATAGAATATAACAGAGATAAGGTATATGAATATGCAAAAAAGTGGGCATACAAAAGAAATCCTGCTTATTATAATTTTGATAATTTAGGTGGAGACTGCACTAATTTTGTATCACAGTGTATATATGAAGGGGCTAGAGTTATGAATTATACAAAAAATTACGGTTGGTATTACATAAATGCAAATAATAAAGCACCAGCGTGGAGTGGTGTAGAATTCTTATACAATTTTTTAGTGAACAACAAATCAGTAGGACCACATGGAGAAAAGAGTAATATAGAGCAAATGCAAATGGGAGATATCGCTCAATTATCTTTTGATGGTATTAAATTTTCACATACACTAATCATAGTCCAAGCAATTGGCCCAAAGACAGTAGAAAACATACATGTGGCTACTCATACTTACGATACTTTTGGCAAAACAATTGCGGAGTATAATTTTAAAGATATTAGATATATACATATAAATGGCGTAAGAAAGTGGTAATAATTATACATTTTTTTATGTGTTTTTATTTAGTTCGCATTTGATAATTAACTTTAAGTATGATAATATATATTGAACACTAAAAAGGTAGGTGAGAATCATGGTGGTTGGAGTTATAATAAACAGTACGGCGAAAGTTTTAAATAGAGTTTTTGACTATATAGTTCCAAAGGAGCTAGAAGGACAAATAAAGATAGGAGACAGAGTTAGTATACCTTTTGGAAACTCAAAGACAGCGAAAGAGGGCTTTGTTTTTGAAATTAAAGAAGACTCAAAATTTGCAACTAAGTCGATTAATTCAATAGAAAAAGATGGCCTTACAGAAGAACGAATGACTCTTGCAAAATTAATGGCCAGAGTGTACTTCTGTAATATTTTTGATTGTATAAAACTTATGCTGCCACCAGGAACTACTACCAATAATATAGAAAACAGGGTGAAGGATAAAACAGGTAATTTTGTATACTTAAATAAAGAAGCTGATGAAATTGATGAAGACATAGAAGAAGGAATAATAAAAAGTCCTAAACAAATTAGAGTATTAGAATTTTTGAAGGAAAATGATGGAGTATATATTGGGGATTTGGAGATTTATACAGATACCAGTAGGGCAATAATAAAAACTTTAGAAAAAAATGAGTATATTCAAATAATTGAAGAGAACATTGAAAGAAATCCATTTGCAATGAAGGAAGTACCAAGGGATAGCAATTTACAACTGACCAAAGAACAACAAATAGCATTTAACAAAGTGAGTCAAAAAATACAAGACAATGAATTTGGTGAATTTTTATTATATGGAGTAACAGGTTCAGGTAAAACAGAAGTATATTTGCAGCTAATTCAAGAGGCATTAAAAAAAGGTAAAACAGCGATAATGCTGGTTCCGGAAATTTCACTTACACCTCAAATGGTAAATAGATTTCTAGCTAGATTTGGTAATTGTATATCTGTTTTGCATAGCAAATTATCAATAGGAGAAAGATATGATGCCTTTCGAAAAATAAAAAAAGGAGAAAGTAAAATAATAATAGGTGCAAGGTCAGCAATTTTTGCACCGGTAGAAAATTTGGGAATTTTAATAATTGATGAAGAACATGACATGTCATACAAATCAGATATGACCCCAAGATATAATGCCAAAGATATTGCAAGATATATATGTAAAACCAATAATGCACCATTACTACTAGGAAGTGCCACTCCAGATGTTAATACTTTTTACAGTGCCAGTATTGGAAAGACAGACCTTTTAACACTAAGTAAAAGAGCTAACAACTCTGATCTTCCGAATGTAGAAATTGTAGATTTAAGAGAAGAATTAGCAAAAGGTAATAAATCTATGATTAGTGAAAAACTTAAAAGGTGTATAGAAGAAAATTTAAAGAATAAAAAACAAACAATACTATTTTTAAACAGAAGAGGATTTTCAACCTTTGTAATGTGCAGAGATTGTGGCTTTACTGCTAAATGCAAAAATTGTAACATAACTCTAACATATCACAAGAATGAAAATAAACTAAAATGTCATTATTGTGGATTTGAAGCAAAAAATATTACAACTTGTCCAATATGTAACAGTAAAAACGTGAGATATTTTGGAGCAGGAACGCAGAAATTGGAAGAAGAAGTACAAAAAATGTTTCCAGGTATTACAACATTAAGAATGGACGTAGATACTGTTACAAAAAAGAATTCACATGAGCAAATATTAGAAAAATTTAAAAATGAAAATGTGGACATGTTAATAGGGACACAAATGGTAGTGAAAGGACATCACTTTCCAAATGTAACTTTAGTAGGAGTAATTGCAGCAGATTCAAGCCTTAATATAGAAGATTACAGAGCAGGAGAGAGAACCTTCCAAATATTAACCCAAGTGGCTGGTAGAGCCGGACGAGAGAATTTGCCAGGGAAAGTAGTAGTACAAACGTACAATAAGGACAATTACAGCATAGAATATGCT
The DNA here is from genome assembly GCA_964468015.1 of uncultured Clostridium sp. Taxonomy (GTDB): domain Bacteria; phylum Bacillota; class Clostridia; order TANB77; family CAG-508; genus UMGS1864. Next base: position 6,163 of record CAYXUA010000011.1, read on the forward strand.
AAGGTTCAAAATTATAATTTGTTTTATGAAGCAGAGATAATGATGCGAAGAAGCTTGAATTATCCGCCATTTTGCGATATAATACAATTCAGTATTAATGCAAAAACAGAAGAACAGGCAAAAAGAGTAGCTAAAAAAATTCATTCTGAATTAAAAAAAGAATTTTATCTGATAAAAAATAATGTGTTAATATATGAACCAGTACCAGCTCCGATAAGCAAGATAAAAAATAGCTATAGATGGAGAATATTAATGAAATGTAGATTTAGTAATAATATTATAGATTTGATAAATAATATACTTAGCAGATATTATAAGCTAAATTACAAAGGTACAAGATTAATAATAGATGTTAATCCCAATAATATGATGTAGGAGGAATAAAAATGGCAATAAGAACAGTAAGAGAAGAAAATGATGAAATATTAAGAAAAAAATCAAAAGAAGTAGAAAAAATAGATGAAAGAATAAAAGTTTTAGTAGATGACATGGTAGAAACAATGCATAAATACAATGGACTGGGTTTAGCAGCACCACAAGTTGGCGTATTAAAAAGAATTGTAGTGATAGACTTATATGATGATAAGGGTGTAATAGTATTAATAAATCCAGTAATTATAAAAGAAAAAGGAAAGCAAATAGTAGAAGAAGGATGCCTAAGTTTTCCAAACAAGTTTGCAAAAGTGGAAAGACCTGAACAAATAACTGTTGAGGCACTAAATATAAATGGGGAAAAAATAAAACTAACAGGCAAGGGTTTACTTGCGCAAGCGCTAGCTCATGAAATTGACCATTTAAATGGCGAATTGTTTATGGACAAAATAATTCCAGGAACTTTAGAAATAATAAATCCAGAGGAACAAGTAGAAGAATAAAGGAAGTGAAAATTATGGCCAAAATAGTATTTATGGGAACACCAGATTTTGCCCAAGAATCGCTAAAGGCTTTATATGAAGCAGGACATGATATTATAGCAGTAGTAACAAATCCAGACAGACCAAAAGGAAGAGGAATGAAACTTGTTGCATCTCCAGTAAAAGAATATGCATTAAGTAAAGAGATTCCAGTATTACAGCCTGAAAAGGTTAGAAAAAATGATGAATTTATTGAACAAATAAAACAAATGGAGCCAGAATATATATGTGTTGTAGCGTATGGAAAAATATTGCCAATATCTTTGTTAGAAATTCCTAAGAAGGGTTGCATTAATGTGCATGGTTCATTATTACCACAGTACAGAGGTGCAGCACCTATCCAATGGGCAATCCTAAATGGAGATAAAGAAACAGGAATTACTACAATGTACATGGATGAAGGAATGGACACAGGTGATATGATACTAAAAGAAAAAGTCGAAATAGGAGAAAACGAAACAACAGGGGAATTATGGGAACGACTTTCAAAAATAGGTGGAAATTTACTTGTGAAAACAATAGAACAGATAGAAAAGGGAACTGCAACAAGAGAAAAGCAGCCGTTAGAACATACCATGGCACCAATGCTTTCAAAGGACATGGCTAGAATTGATTGGGAAAATATGAACACAAGTGAGATAAAAAATCTAGTAAGAGGATTAAATCCGATAATGGGAGCATATACAATAATTAGTGATAAAAAGGTAAAACTATGGAAAGTCGTAATAGCAAGCGAAGAGCAAATGCAGCTAATAGGGGAAGAAATTATAAAAAATAAAAATGCAGGAGAAGTTGTCTTTGCGGATGATAAGAAGGGCTTATTTATAAAAACAAAAGATGGTGTATTATCAATATTAGAATTACAAGCGGAAAATAGTAAGAAAATGGCTTTTGGGGATTTTATAAGAGGAAATAAAATTTGATAAAAAGAAGCACAAATGAAAGTGGCTCAATAATAATGTAAAAATAATGTAAATTTTTCAAAAAACAGTTGTAAAAAAAGTCAGATATTGATATACTAATAATGTAAAAAATAGCTAATAATTATTTAGGAGGTAATATTATGGAAAACGAGAGCTTAAATGAAAATGTAGAAATACAAGAAGGTGAAGTTAAAGAGGAAAATGGTATAAAAATAGCAGATGATGTTGTCGCAGTAATAGCTGGTGTTGCAGTATCAGAAGTGCCTGGGGTTTATAGCATGTCAGGAGGTTTTGCAGGAGGAATTACAGAAGTCCTAAGTGGTAAAAAGAACATGTCTAAAGGAATAAAAGTAGAAGTTGGAGATAAAGAGACAAAGGTAGATGTAAACATAATAGTTGAATATGGTACAAGAATACCAGATGTTGCTTTTGAAATTCAAAATAGAGTAAAAAAAGCAGTTGAAACAATGACAGGATTAAAAGTGCTAGAAGTAAATGTTCATGTTCAAGGTGTTCATACAGAAACAGAAGGCGTAGTAGAAACAAAGAATAATCAAGAACAATAATATACATTGAAATGTATGGAAGAGTATTGCTCGACCGATGAGAAAGGAAATCTAAAATGAAAATAATAGAAAAAATAAGCCTAATAGTATTTGCAAATTTATTATTAATACTATCTATAATAACATGTTTACTAATATTTGGATGGTTAAGTACAGATTTTGTATTTGATATAGTTAATGCAGCACTAAATGATACATTAACTTCAAATATAATGCTGGGTATATCAATAGTAATAATATTATTAGCGATAAAATGTATATTCTTTGATGGTTCAAGTAATGAATCTGAAAAACAAAAGGATGGAATCCTTCTTGAAAATAAAGAAGGAAAACTATTAATTTCAAAAGAAACATTGGAAAGTTTAATAGCATCAGTTGCAAAAGGTTTTGACGGTGCAGAAAGTGTAACAAGCAAAGTAGTGCTTGATAAGGAAAACAATGTTACTGTATATGTGAACTTATTAGTACATCCAGATGCTGTTATAAAAGATTTATCAAGTAATTTACAAACGAAGATAAAGGAAGCAATAAAAGGAACTTCAGACTTAGACGTAAAAGAAGTTAATATAAGAGTAAAAAATATTGCTCCTGAAAAATTAAATATTGAAGAATAAGAAGAATAAGAGGTAAGCATTATGGATAATATGAAACAGATATGGGACCAATATAAAGGTGCTATAATTGGTGGGCTTATAGGTGTTATAATACTATGTACACAACTATACAGATTAATAATCGGAATAATACTTATAGCGATAGGTATGTTTGTGGGAAATTATATTCAATATAATAAATACGATGTAAAAGAGAAACTTAAAAAAATAATAGATAAAATGTAGAACATACAAAAAGGGGCGGGGCTTAGCTTCGTCCCTGTTTAAAATTTATGACTTATAGCAAAAAAGGGGAATATTAAATGAAAAGATCAGAAGCAAGAGAAATGCTTTTTAAGGCATTATATGAAGTAGAAATTCAAAAAGATGTTACAGATGAGCATATGTCTCTCTTTTTAGAAAACAATGAAGTAACAGATGAAGATATGATAGAATATGTAAAAAAATCTGTAAATAGCATAAATGAAAAGAGAGAAGAAATTGAAGGACTTATAGCGGAAAATCTAAAAAAAGACTGGACATTAGAAAGAATTTCTAAAGTAAATATAGCATTATTAAAATTAGCAATTTATGAAATAAAATATGCAGAAATACCATTTAAAGTAGTAATAAATGAAGTTGTAGATTTGGCAAAAAAATATTCAGAAGAAACAGCACCATCATTTATAAATGGTGTGCTTGCTAGTATAGTCGCAGAAGAATAAAGAGGTGAACAAATGAAACCAGAACCGATAACGGTATCACAACTAAATAAATATATAAAAGATAAAGTAGCAGGAGATGAATTTTTAAACAATGTATACATAAAAGGAGAAATATCAAATTTCAAACATCATTACACAGGACATATGTATTTCACCTTAAAAGATGGAGTCAGCTTAATAAAGTGTATAATGTTTAAAGCAGCAAATGCTACATTAAACTTTATGCCAAAAGATGGTATGAAAGTACTAATATTAGGCACAGTTGCTGTTTATGAAAGAGATGGAGTTTACCAAATCTATTGTAAAGCAATGAAAGAAGATGGAATAGGTAGCTTGTACCAAGCATATGAGGAACTAAAAAGAAAGCTTGAACAGCAAGGATATTTTGCTGAGGAGCATAAAAAGAAAATTCCATATATGCCTAAAACAATAGGTGTATTAACCTCAAAAACAGGAGCAGTAATAAGAGATATTATTAATGTATCAACAAGAAGAAATCCAAATGTATATATAAGATTGTATCCTGTACCAGTACAAGGAGAAGGAGCAGGAGAAAAAATAGCAGATGCTATAAGCTTTATGAATGAAAATCATTTGGCAGATGTACTAATATTGGCAAGAGGAGGAGGCTCACTAGAAGATTTATGGCCATTTAATGAGGAAGTAGTTGCACATGCAATATATAATTCAGAAATACCAATTATCTCAGCCGTTGGGCATGAAACAGATTTCACAATTGCAGATTTTGTAGCAGATTTAAGAGCGCCAACACCATCAGCAGCTGCTGAACTTGCAGTACCAGATATAAAAGAAGTTAAAGAAAAAATAAATGTATATAATGACAGAGCCAAAATGGCTTTAAGGAAAAAAGTTGAATATATGAGATTGGCATATGAAAAATTGATGAAATCATCTGTATTTACAAATCCAACTCAGGAAATTACAGAGCAATATATTGCAGTAGATGCGCTGGTTAAAAAACTTGAAAATACTATTAATGTAAAGCTCATGGAAAGTCAGCATAAATGCAAAGAACTTATTTCAAGATTAGATACTTTAAGCCCCCTAAAGACATTAACAAGAGGATATTGTTTAACTGAAAAGGAAGGGCAAATAGTAAGTAGTGCAAAAACATTGAATAAGGATGATGAAATAGTTTTAAAATTTAATGATGGCACTAGAAATGCTAAAATACTATAAAGGAGAGAAGGAAAATGGAAAAGAAATCTAAAATATTATTGGGAATTTTAGCAATTGTATTAATAATATTTGCAGGATATATGTTAGCAAAACATATGGACGTACTACAAACAAATGCAAATAATGAAGAAATGAATAAAAATGAAATAAATGAAGTAGTAAATCAAGTGTTAAATGAAATAAAAGATGAAGTGCAAAATTCAGTAGGAGAGAATGTAATACAAAATAAAATTGATAATACGATAGAAAATAGTACTACAAATGATACGAATAATGTTGAGACTAATGGAGCACAAACAGGAGAAGAAGATAGGCAAAAAGCAATTGACATGGCAAAGAAGGAATGGGGAGAAGACGATAGTGTTTCATTTAAGATAGATGAGCAAACAGAAGATGGAAAATTTGTAGTAAGTGTTGTAGACAAGAATACTACAAAAGTAATCTTTTGGTATGCAGTAGATGTGAAAAATAATACAATTGAAGAAAAATAATGGAGGTTAAAATGGAAGCAAACAAAGAACTTTCTTTTGAGGAAGCAATGCAAAAACTACAAGATGTAGTTCAAGAATTAGAAAAAGGAACATTAAATTTAGATGGCTCTGTAAAGAAATTTGAAGAAGGAGTAAAGCTTTCTAAACAATGTAATGATATGCTAGAAAATGCAGAAAAGAAAATTAATTTGCTAATAAAAAAGGATGATGAAATCATAGAAGAAAAATTTGAAATTGAATAAAAAACAAAATAAAAAGGGGTAAAACAATGAACGATTTACAAGAATTAGTGGGCAATAAGTACATAGTTATTCCAATGTTTATATGGCTTGGAATACAAATATTTAAAGTGATATGGGACTTAGTAAAAGAAAAGAAATTTAATTTTAAAAGAATATTGGGAGCAGGAGGAATGCCGAGTTCACATTCAGCAGTAGTATGCTCTTTAGCAACAATGATAGGTAGAGATGAGGGGTTTAGCTCACCGATATTTGGATTAGCAGTAATAATGGCTTTAGTAGTAATGTATGATGCGGCAGGTGTAAGGAGAGCAGCAGGGAAACAAGCTAAATTGTTAAATAAAATAGTTAATACACCAGGTCTAGCTATTGAAACTGTTCAAGAAAAATTAGTTGAAGTACTAGGGCATACACCAACAGAAGTATTTGTAGGAGCTGTATTAGGAGTGGCTATAGGATTTTTAGTTTAAAGGGAGGAAAATATATGACAGATATAGAAATTGCCAGAAAAGCCAATATAAAGAATATAAATACAATTGCAGATAATTTAGGAATTCCAGAAGAGAATATAGAGCAATATGGAAAATATAAAGCAAAAATTTCATATAAAATGTTAGAAGAACTAAAAAATAAGAAAGATGGTAAATTGATACTGATAACTTCAATTAACCCAACACCTTTAGGTGAAGGAAAAACAACAATGGCAATCGGACTTGCAGATGGATTAAGAAAAATCGGAAAAAAATCAATATTAGCATTGAGAGAACCATCACTTGGACCAGTCTTTGGAATTAAAGGAGGGGCTACAGGTGGAGGATATTCACAAATAGTTCCAATGGATGAAATAAATTTGCATTTCACAGGTGATATACATGCGATAACTTCTGCAAATAATCTATTAGCAGCGATGATAGATAATCATATTTATTTTGGAAATAAATTAAAAATAAAAAAAGTAACTTGGAAAAGAGCAGTAGACTTAAATGATAGAGCATTAAGAAAAATTGAAATAAACTTGAATGAAGAAAAAAATATGATTCCAAGAGAAGATGGATATGATATATCAGTAGCTTCAGAAATAATGGCAATTTTCTGCTTGGCTAAAGACTTAAAAGATTTAGAAAATAGAATTGCAGAAATAATAATAGGATATGATGAGAATGATAAGCCGATAAAGGCAAAAGAATTAAATGCACAAGGTGCAATGACGGCTTTATTAAAAGATGCATTTAATCCAAATTTAGTACAAACGCTAGAAAACACACCTGCAATAGTACATGGAGGACCATTTGCCAATATAGCACATGGATGTAATAGTGTAATAGCAACTAAAATGGCTATGAAATTAGGTGAATATGTAGTTACAGAGGCAGGTTTTGGAGCAGACTTAGGAGCAGAAAAATTCTTTAATATAAAATGTAGACAAAGTGGGATAACACCAGATGGTGCAGTATGTGTTGCTACAATAAAAGCGCTAAAATATCATGGTGGAGCAGCAAAAGAAGAATTAGAAACAGAAAATATAGAAGCTCTGAAAAAAGGAATACCAAATTTATTAAAGCATATAGATAACATAAAGAATAAATTTGGTATACCAGTTATAGCAGCAATAAATAAATACAAAAATGACACAGAGCAAGAAATAATAACTTTAAAAGAAGAATTGGAAAAGGTAAATGTGCAATTAAGTTTAATGGAATCTTGGGAAAAAGGTGGAAATGGAGCTACTGATTTAGCAGAAAAGGTAGTAGAGTTAACTAAAAACAAATCAAAACTAAAACTTACCTATACTTCAGAAGATAGCATAAAAACAAAAATAGAAAAAGTAGTAAAAGAAGTATATGGAGGAGCTGGAGTAGAATTCAGTGAAGAAAGCTTAGAAGAAATAGAAAGAATAGAGAAAATGGGGTATGAAAGCTTACCAGTATGTATAGCAAAAACACAATATTCATTATCAGATGACCCAAAAAAATTATTAATAGAAGAACCATTTACAATAAAAGTAAGAGATGTAATATTAAAAAGTGGAGCCGGTTTTGTAGTAGCTTTGGCAGGAAAAATATTTACAATGCCAGGTCTACCACAAGTCCCAGCAGCTGAAAACATAGGAGTAGATAAGCAAGGAAATATATTTGGTATATTTTAATGGAGGTTAATTAATGCTAGACAAAGAAAGCATATATAATGACTTAAGACAAGGAATAAAGAAAGAAAATGTTTTAATAGATGAGCCAATGAGCAAACACACATCTTTTAAAACTGGCGGAAATGCTGATGTTTTTGTAAAAATTGCTACAGAGGAAGAATTAAAATATATATTACAATATGCTAAAAATAATGAAATACCAGTTACTATAATAGGAAATGGAACAAATTTGTTAGTTAGAGATGGTGGAATAAGAGGAATTGTAATACAACTAAAAATAAATAATATAGAAGTAACAAATTTAGAAAACAAAATTATCATAAAAGCAGGTGCTGGAGTAAGTCTTGCAAGACTTGCAAATATAGCCAAAGATAATAATGGAACAGGTTTAGAATTTGCAATAGGAATACCTGGAACATTAGGGGGAGCTATAAAAATGAATGCAGGTGCCTATGGGTCAGAAATGCAAAATGTTATCAAAACTACTAAATATATAGATTTAGAAGGAAATATAGAAAACATCAAAAATAAAGACCATCAATTTGAGTATAGAAATAGTATTTTCTCAAAAATTAGTGGAATAATTTTGGAAAGCGTAATAGAATTACCAAAAGGAAACACAGAAGAAATTGAAAAACAAATGAAAGAAAATATGAGGGCTAGAGTAGAAAAACAGCCAGTAGATAAACCAAGTGCAGGAAGTACTTTTAAAAGAGGAAATGGATATATAACAGCTAAATTAATAGATGAATGTGGACTAAAGGGCTACCAAATAGGTGGAGCAGAAGTATCAACAAAACATGCAGGCTTTGTGATAAATGCAAGAGATGCAACATCTAAGGATATTTTAAGCTTAATAGAGTATATTCAAGAAAAGGTATATGAAAAATTCAATATAAAAATTGAACCAGAAGTTCAAGTAGTTGGGGAGGATTAAAAGAAAAATGAAAGGTTTTTTCGGATGGTTTAAAGGAAGCACAAAAATAAAAAGATGGATGTTTTTAATATTAATAGGAATTGTTCTAGTATGTTATGGAATATCAGAGATACTAGTATTAGATGAAATCTCAATAGAAGGAGTCTTAAAAATTATTGCAATGTTTGTAATAGGATTTACTTGCGTAATATTAGGGCTTGTATACATACAAAAAAGAACACTAGAGCTAGTTATAGAAGCTAATGATGAAGAAAATGATGAAAATAGAAAAAGAGCACAAGTAAATATACAATCATTAATATTCAACAAAAAAGTATATGAAGAAGGACCTAAAATTGTTGTAATAGGTGGAGGAGATGGAACAGATAATATAATAAAAGGATTAAAAAATTATACAAATAACATCACAGCAATAGTAACAGTTTCAGATTATGGAAAAGCACCGTCAGACTCAAGAGCAGCCTTAAATTTATTGCCATTTGATGACATTAAAAGCGGAATTTCTGCATTAGCATATGATACAGAAATGATGGAATATTTATTAAACTATAGATTTAAAAATGAAAGACTAAAAAGTCTAACATTTGGTGATGTATACTTGGCTGCAATGAATGAAATATTTGACAATATTGCAGAGGGGATAGAAAATACGAGTAGAGTACTAAATATAACAGGAAAAGTATTACCAGTAACAGCAGATGAGATAACAGTATGTGCAGAATTAGAAGATGGAACAGTTGTAAAAGAAAAAGCAAAAATACCAGAAATAGCTTATGAAAAGGTAACAAAGATAAATAGAATATACATAGCACCATCAAATTGCAAACCAGCAGAAGGAGTAATAGAAGCAATACAAGAAGCAGACGCAATTATTATAGGACCAGGTAGTTTATATACAAATGTTATACCAAACCTATTAGTAAAGAATGTAGCAAAAACAATAAAAGAAAGCAAAGCATTTAAAATATACATAAGCAATATAATGACAGAACCAGGACAAACAGATAATTACTCAATTTCAGAACATATACAAGCTATAATTGACCATGCCGGAAGTAAAATAGTAGATTACTGTATCTGTGATACAGGAGAAGTAGTGCCAGAATATATAAGAAAATATAACAAAGCAGGTTCAGACCTAGTTGAAATAGACTTACAAAAAGTTTCAAACCTAGGAGTAAACGTAATACATAAACACATGTCTAGAATAGAAGGAGAAAAAATCAGACATGATGCAGATACTGTAGCAGCAGCAATTATGGAATTAATATGTACAGACTTGAAATTCAAAGATCAACAATATGATACAAAATATATATTATTAAACTCTAAGTTAAAAGGACAAAAGCAACAAGAAAAGAAAAAAGAAAAAGTACAGAAAACAATTAAAAAGACTAATAAGAAAATACAAAACCAAAATAAGCCAAAAACAAAGAGTAAATTTGCTCTAAAATATCAAGAAAGAATACAAGATATTAAATCAAGCGATCAAACAAGATTAGAGAATATAAAAGTGTTTGAAAAAACAGGCTCATTATATAAAATGGGAAAAGAACAAGAAACAGTAAAAGAAACAGATAAAAAGAAGAAAACAGAAGATAAAAAATCAGAAAGAGCAACAACAAGCAAAAATAAGAATATGAAGAAACCAGCGAAAAGAATAGCAAAACATTAACATAAGAAAATAAATTGAGGGGTAATTAAATGAAATATTTAAAGAAAGAATTATCATTAAAAGAATGTTTAGAAAAAGAATGGCTACTAACAAACGGAATCGGAGGATTTGCAGCTTCAACAATAATAGGAGCAAATACAAGAAAGTATCATGGACTTCTAGTAGCACCATTAACACCACCAGCCAGAAGACATTTAGTAATATCAAAGCTAGATGAAAGCATAGAAATAAATGGTGAAAAACATAATTTATATACAAACATATGCAAAGATTACATATCAGAAGGATTTAAACTACAAGAAGAATTTGAAAAAAAATATTTACCAATATTCACATATAAAGTAAATGATATAATAATAAAAAAAGTAATATGTATGGAATATGGGAAAAATACAGTATGCATTTTGTATAAAATAAGAAATGGTAAAGATAATATAAAATTTAATGTAACACCAATAATCAATTTTAGAGACTTCCATTGTATGAGTACAGGAAAAAATTTTGACTTAAGACAAATTATAACAGATAAAAAAGTAAAAATAGTAATAAACGGAAAAGGAACCTACCCAATATATATACAAGCATCAGAAGGAAAATATACAGAGTACTATAACAACACTTTTAATAACATGTATTACATAGAAGAGGAAAAGAGAGGATTTTTTCCAGAAGAAAATCATTCTGTACCAGGAACTTACGAAATAGATATAGAACCAGAAACAGAAAAGGAAATATCTATAGTATGCTCTATGGAGGATAACATAGAAGAAATAGATGTAAAAGAAGTAATAAATGCAGAAATTAAAAGATTAGAAGAAGTTGTATATGATAGCAATTTGGTGAATGCAAATAAAAAAGACACAAAGGAGCAAATTGCAGAGAAAGAATTTATAAAAGATTTAGTCATGAGTACAGATAATTTTGTAGTATATAGACCAAACTTTGGACTTCACACAGTAATTGCAGGATATCCATGGTTTTTAGACTGGGGAAGAGATGCACTAATATCATTTGAAGGACTATTATTAAAAACAAGAAGATTTGAAATAGCCAAAGAAGTATTACTAACTTTCGTGAAAAATATAAAATTTGGTTTATTACCAAATGGATATTCAGGATATGACAATAGACCATTGTATAATAGTGTGGATAGTTCATTGCTATTATTTGAACAAGTTAGTAAATACATAAAATACACAGATGATTATCATTTCGTAAAAAAAGAGTTATATGAAGTAATGAAAAGGATTATTAACTCTTATAAAAACGGAATAGACTTAGATGATAACAATATATATTTAGATGAAGATAATCTTATTGTAAGTGGAACTGAAAAAACACAAAACACATGGATGGATGCAAAATACGGAGATTATGCTGTAACACCTAGAAATGGCAAAGCAGTGGAAATAAATGCATTATGGTATAATGCATTAAAAATAATGGCTGAGCTATGCGCAAGATATGGAGAAAAAGTAGATGCAAATATATATACAGAAATGGCAAAAGCAACTCAAAAATCATTTATAGAAAAATTTTATAATCCAAAAAGAAAATGCCTTTATGATGTAGTAGGAGATTCAAGAATAAGGCCAAACCAATTATTTGCTCTTTCACTAACAAACCCAGTAATAGAGCCAAATAGTGATATCGCAAAAGAAATATTAAAAACAGTAAAATCAAAATTACTTAACAAGTACGGGCTAAAAACACTTGCAAAAGGCGAAGATGGATATATAGAAATATATGAAGGAAATGGCTTTAAAAGAGATATGAGCTATCATCAAGGAATTACATGGCCATGGCTATTAGGGCTTTATAATAATAGCTTATTAAACCAAATGAAATCAGAAAAAGATAAAAAAGTAAAAGAAGAATTAAAGCAAGAATATCTAAAATTTGCAACAAGTGTAGAAACAACCTTCAAAAAAGAGTTTTATAACTCAGGAGCAATTGGAAGCATTTCAGAAATATATGATTCAAAAACACCATTTCTACCTAAAGGAACATTTGCTCAGGCATGGAGTATATCAGAAGTACTAAAAATAATAATAAACAAAAAGGAAGTAGAAAATGAGAATTCTAGGAATTGACCCAGGTTTTGCAATAACTGGATATAGCATAATAGACTATATAGGAAATAAATTTTCACTAATAACATCAGGAGCAGTAACAACAGATGCACGGAGTATCATTTCCACTTAGATTAGAAAAATTATATAGAGATTTAGAAAAAATAATAAAAGAATACAAACCAGATGCAATGTCAGTAGAAGAATTATTCTTCAATAACAATGCTAAAACAGCTATAAATGTAGCACAAGCAAGAGGTGTAATATTAGTAGTAGCAAGAATGAACGGTATAGCTACTTACGAATATACTCCACTTCAAATAAAACAAGCAGTAACAGGTTATGGAAGAGCAGATAAAATGCAAGTACAAAGAATGGTAAAAATGATATTAAACACAGAAAAACTACCAAAACTAGATGATATAACAGACAGTATGGCGATAGCAATATGCCATGCGCACTCTGCTAGATTCTCACAAAAACTATAAGGAGGGATATACATGAAAGCTTTAAATATATTTTATGGAGAGAATACCTATCTTATAGAAACTGAAATAAAGAAAATAAAGAAAGATTTTGGAGAACTAGTGCTAGGAATAAACTATGTTCCATTAGATGAAAATAATGTAAATACTATAATATCAGAATTAGAAACACCGCCTTTTGGATATGAAAAAAAGCTAATAATAGCAAAAAATTGTAGTATACTAAAAAAAGAAACAAAAACAAAGAAAAATAAAAATTCAGAAATATCACAAAAAATAGCAGAATATCTAAAAACAAATTTTGACAATATAGAGAACAATATCGTATTTATTATAATAGAAGAAACGGCAGAAAAGACCACTGAATTATATAAACAAGTTGCTTCAAAAGGTGAAATAAAAGAATTTACAGAATTAAAACCAGCAGAATTAATACAAAAATTAAAAGCAATTTGTAATGCATATAAAGTAAGTATAGACAATGAAACATTAAAATACATAGTAGAAACCTGTGGCACATCACTACAAGAATTAATAAATGAAATAAGAAAATTAATAGAATACGCAGGAGCCGGTGGAAAGATAGATAGACAAGCTGTAGACTTACTAGCGACTCCAAAGATAGAAGTAGTTATATTTGACTTAACAGATAATCTAGGCAGTAAGAAAATAGCAGAAGCGTTAGAAGTACTAAAAAATCTTATCTACAATAAGGAACCAATACAAAAAATATTAATAACCTTGTACAATCACTTTAAAAAACTATATTTAGTAAAATTAGCCGAGAAAGAAAATTCAGATATTATGCAAGTGTTAAACCTAAAACCAAATCAAACTTTTTTGATAAGTAAATATAAAAAGCAGGCAGAATATTTTGAAGAGATGAAATTAAGAAAAATATTACAAGAACTAATAGATTTAGATGCAAATAGCAAAATTGGACAAATTGACTTAAATATAGGACTAGAAGCAATTCTATGTAATTGTATATGATATAAAATAAAAATACTCCCTTTATCAAAGGGAGTATCTTTGTTTCAATTGAATATTAAGTCAAGAAGACTGAGAATAAGAACTACTAATACTGTTACATACATAAAATGCAAAGCCTTAAATTCTTTTTTGGCCTCAATGTCTTCGAGGTAAGCTTTTTGTCTATCTTCATCATATAATG
>CAYXUA010000012.1:0-19769 GCA_964468015.1 uncultured Clostridium sp.
GAATAATATAATGTATATCTAACTGATTTTTTGCAGATAATATATTCAAATTTGGAAGGAGTTTTTGGAAGTGATTAAGTCTTTTTGTATTAAGAGCAATAATAAAGAAGTTTTGAATTATCTGCTAGGCAGTTTTAAAGGGTCTTCACCTGATAATTTTTACTTGTCTAAAAACAAGTTTAAAGTTTATAGTAATGTTATTTTGCATTATACTGGAAATGATGTGACCGTATTTTACACTTATGTTTCTAGCTTAATTCAGCATGCTATTTTGAGATTTTATGAACCAAAATTAATCCGTAATACCATTAACTATGATTATTTTTATTTTACAGATTCTGAAAAAGAAGATATATTTAATATAACTCAAGAATTACTAGCCGAAGACTCAAGTATTGTATCCTCACGCTTAAATGTTTTATATCATTTATGCCATAATTATGTTGAAGCCAATAAATCTATGGTTCTTGATGGTTTTATTAATTTTAGATTAAAAGAATATTCTAGTATTTTAAATGATATCGTTTCAGAAGCAGCAAGTACCTTTACTATACAAAAAGAATACAATGAATTTATTGAATTACTAAGTGCATATGTTAATTCAAATAAACCTACTGCAAAGGAGGTTCATTTGGTTTATTTTAACGATGACTCCTTACTTTTAGACGAGAACAAGAATATTATAAATATAGACAAAAACATATCAACTGCGAAATATCTTTCAGACATTTCCTTTTCTTCAAATGATTATTGTCTAAACGCCCTACTAAATATATTACCTAAAAAGATTTATATTCATTTACTAAATGTTAATGATGATGATGAATTTTTAGATACTTTATGCGCTATTTTTGGCAAAAGAATAATCATTTGCCTTGATTCAGAAATTTGTAGTTTCTACAAAGCAAATGATCCACTAAAGAAAAATAATTAGCCTTCTAATCCTTTACGAATTGTGTAAACATTGGTATAGCATAAATCTGCAAGAACCTTTGCTGCCCTTTTACTTCTTGCACCAGTTTGACAATATAAAATTATTATATTGTCTCTATTTTTTATAAACTGATTAATTTTATTTATATCATATACTGGGATAGAAATGGCTCCATTTAAATGCCCCTCCTTGAACTCTTGTCTACTTCTTACATCTATCAAGGCTGTTTCTGGATGTTCTCTAACTATTTTAACAGCCTCTTCATACGATATTTCTTTGCTTAAGCACCTAAATGAAATTATCCCCTTTATTTTTTCTAATAATTTCATTAAAATCACATCCTATTTTAGTTCATATGGACAATCAATTATCTATTACAATCATAAAAAAGTCTAATCTTTCTATAAAAAAATAAAAGACTTTAATATATTATATTAAAATCTTTTATTTATGTGAACTATTTTTTGTTTTCCTCTTCTTCAATCTCTTTTTCTCTTATTTCTAATAACTTATTATTATCTGTAGCTACATATATGAAAGCTATTCCTAGTCCAATTAATGAAGCTGGTACAATACTTATGTCTATTGGAATATTTGCTATTAAATATGCACTCATAATTATTAACTCTACTAATACTATCGCAATTATTGGTTTTACTATCATTCTTCCAATTCCTAATGAATGATATCTTATAGCAAGATATACTATTGCAATTCCAACTGATAATAGCAATGGTAATAAATATGGTTTAACTATTTCGTAGAAGCTCATACTTGGCATCGCCATTATATCCAAATCGTCTTTGGTATAGTCTAACGAATATTTTTCATTTATTTTGCTTAGGAAATTATCAACTTCTTCATCTGTTACTGTTGGTAATGTTATTAAAAGCATCTCGCCAAAATATTCAACATCTTGGTATATTGGTTCTTTTCCGTTAAAACTTTCATTAACTATAGTTTTTACTTCATCTAAATTTATTCCTGTTTCAATGTATAGTCCTAATTTTGTATTAGCTCCATACATGTTTCCTATATTAAAGCCATGAACAAAATACATTATTATTCCTAATAATATTATTAATGCAATTAGTCCATATAATATCTTCTTTTTCATTCCTATTCCTCCTATTTCTTCTCGTTTTCTTTTTGTATAAACACTAATCTTGTAAATGTAAAGTTATATATAACTGAGATAATTAACCCCCAGAACAATGATGTTCCAAAGCTTCTAATTGTCTCCCAATTAGCAAAAACAAATACTATTGACATTATATATAGAGGAATTTGAACCTGTATATTTTTTATTAATTCTTTCTTTACAGCACTATCTATATTAGAAACACCCTCTTTTATACTCTTTGATATTGCCTGCAAGAACATAAACTGAACGATTACAGCAATTCCTATGGCTGCTATCGCCTCTAACGATAAAATTGTATCTGTAAATCTTACAACAAGTAAGTAAAGGGCTAGATATCCAATCATCGCTATTGCTGATATTAAACCTGCTAATTTATATCTAATTATTAAATATATTTCCATTATTGCTAAAATTACTATTGCTGCTATTACAATATTCTTAAATATTGTTTCATCGATAATTGGAGAAACATACTCATTTGTATCTACTGTATATAGAATAGGATTTACTCCATTATTTAGTAATATTGCTATTTGCTCTGATTGTTTAAAATATTCATTTAATGTAGCAGAATCTGTTGTTTCTGAACCTACTGTTAGTGGTAATTCCCCAGTTGACATTGTTTGTCCAAAATATGTTGTTGTTATTGTCTCATCATCTATTTTTATACTTACAGTCTTTTTGGTTGTATTTCCCTCTTCATCTTCAGTCTCAACATATGTTTTAGAAATTTCTTCTAATTTGGTTTTTCCTTCGTCATCAAACACTATATCCAAATATACTGTAGTTCCTGTTGTAGAAGTGTAATACATAGGCTTTGCATTCTTTATATCTGAATTATCAAGCAACACTTCCTCTGTTTCTGTATCTATTATTTGGAAATTACCTTGTGATATTAAATATACTAACATATTGTCTATTCCAATATTTTCAGCAACTTCTAATACTATTGTACCATTCTCTTTGTTTACTCTTATATCATAATTGTCTACACCAAAATCATTTAATCTAGCTTTCATTATATTTTTAGCTAATTCATAATTTTCTTCTGTTAATACTTCTGTTTTATTTACTGGCACTTCCTCAGTAGTTGTATTTTCTGTATTTTCTGTATCTTTTGACTCATTTTCCTCTTCTGTTACAGTACTTTGGGCTTCCTCTGTTGAATCGTCAACAACAAAAGAAATTAGTCTTGTTCCACTTAATTCTTTACCAACAAGATAGTCTGGTAGAATATTTTTTAAGCTTCCTCCTTCTTGTTTATAAATTCCTACAAATGATATTAGTGCTATTAATAATATACTAATAATTAAAATTGCCATTTTTAAAGCGCCATTCTTTTTCACTTTCTTTTCCTCCTAATTATAATAATTTTGTATCATTAATTATAAGTTCAAACCAAATATTCAAATACTTTGCAGCATATTTACTCATCATAGTTCTTTCCATAAATATCTCAAAATAATCAAGCATTGGACAAATATTTGTGTCTATTGTTAAATCCAAGGTAACTTTTCTTTCTTCACTACTTATATTTAGAGTAGACTTTGTAACTGCATAATTTACCTTATCATGTATATCAAAGCTTGCCATATTATTATTTCTTACTCTACTTCTATGAACATCAGATTTATCTGCCAAAATCAATGCTGCTGATATTTCACTAACAGAATTACCTGTATTTTCATCATGATTTCCTATAGCCATTAATATCTGCACACAATCCGCAACAGACATTCCCATTCTTTTCAAAATATCATAAGCCAAAATTGCCCCAGAATGAGCATGATCAACCCTATTTATACAATTCCCTATATCATGCAAATAACCTGCAATTCTTGCAAGCTCTACTTTTTTCTCATCATAACCAAGAGTTTTCAAAATATCTCCTGCCCTCTGTGATACTATCGTGATATGTCTTGTAGAATGCTCAGTATATCCCAAAGCATCAAGCTGCTGCTGAGCGCCAATAATCAGCTCATTAACTTCCTCATTATTCTTTACATCTTCTAAAGTAATCAATTTACGCCTCCCTAAAATAATCTTTTCTAATTTTATATTAAAACCAATAAAATATCAACTGTTTTTACCAAAAAAATATGAAATTGTTATAATTAAAATAGGATAATAAATTAGCACTCACCATGCGAAAATTTATTATCCACTATTTCTAGATTTAATATACAAAACCCTGATTTACAAATAAAAGCTCATACGAAATCCATTTGTCTTGTATGTGATATATTCATCAGTTGTTCCACGGTTAGCTGCCGATCCATCGTTGCTATCACTGCCATAATAACCACCACGACCTGGATAGTCACTATTTGTTGAATATTCTTCTTGTGTCCATTCTCTTACATTTCCAGCTAAGTCATATATGTTGTTAGCTTTCCAGTATTCACTATACCCTGTTGTTTGTTTTGAGCCACTATTATTAGCTGCATTTCCTGTAGAATTAGTATAATTCCCCCAACTACTACTGTTAGTTTGTATATCTGTTAATTCCATTGTTTTAGTTTCGCCACTTGTTGCTGATGATATTGTTGCATTATCCTTTAACCAATTTAACATTGTATCCCATTCTATTGCATATATTAAATGCATATTTTCTGATGATATATTACTTTTACATGCTGTCTTTGCTGTCTCTGGTGATATATCTGTCCATTGATTTTGTTTACGCTTACTTTGTGCAATATCACTTCCATCAACTCCGGGATTGCTTGTTGTTGTATTGCTCCCATTTAATATAGCTGGAGCAAATCCGGCTGGTATTACTATTTGTATGTCACTGTTTGAATCTGGTTTTATTATTGTATCTTCTGCAGCTAGTTCATTTTCATCTACACTTGGTATATTCTCTGGTGGCGTTATTTCCCCTGTTCCTCCATTTTCTTCATTGGTATGTTCATATAAGTATTTCTCTATTGTATTTAAAATTTCTTTTTCTTCTTCCGCTTTGTCGTTATATTTTCCTACTGCATCTTCTGCATTCTTTATTATACTGTCATTTCCTACTAATATACTTAGTGCTACTCCTTTTTGCTTCTTCATCTTCCTTTTTCCACCTCTTCTTTTGATTTTTATTTTTTCTTATTCTATCACATTAATTTATTTTTATACTAACCCTGCGTAGTGATTTTGTAAAAAGTTTAAAAAGACATATTAAACCTAGCTTTTACTCTAGGTTTGATATGTCTTCTATATATTCATTCTCATTATTTTCTTTAATAAGTTACAGGTGTGTGTGTGTGTGTACAGCCGCAAGGCTTTTGGCGATTGTTGTTCGGTTCATATGTTCCTCCTCTTTATATTTTGCTTTGTGTGGTTAGTTTTATTATATATGATTATTGTGGAATTGTCTACTTTATTTGAAAAATATAGAGTAGTTCGTGAAATAAGTAAATACAATTTTTATTTTATGTTCACACCCACAATCCCTCCTAACATACCACCAAGAATTGAAGCACCAATAATCGCTAAACTAGATACATTCACACCAAATCCCGTACTCACAAAACTTGATATTAGATATAAAAGCAATATATATATTAACCCAATCGCCCCTCCATTTATTATCCCGTTTTTCTTTATTTTTATAGTACTAACCGAACTACCAATCAATATACTTAAAGCAGTTATAAATAAAACAACTGGGAATATCGTACTTTCAGAAATATTTGTATATGTAAGTATCGCAGAATAAATAAACACCAACACCAAAGTTAGTATAAAAGCTATTCCAACTCCCTTTAATATTGTTATCCCTGCATTACTTGAACTCTCTACAATTTTATTAACCATAAAAAAACATACCTCCTTTTTACATTCTATTTAGAAGGTATGCTTTTTATGATACTTTATCCAAAGAATCCACGCTTTTTAACTGGTGGCTGCTCATTCATAGTCTTAGCAAGTTTAGTTAACAATTCTCTTTGCTCAGCTGTCAACTTCTTAGGAACTTGAACCACAACATTAAATATAAAATCTCCTCTTTGGCTTCCATTTACATTCTTAAAGCCTTTATTCCTTATTACAAATCTGGTTCCAGTCTGTGTACCATCTGGTATCTTATATTTTTCTGTACTTCCATCCACCATTGGAATTTTTAACTCTGCTCCTAAAGTAGCCTGAGTGAAGGTTATAGGAATATCGCAATATACTCCATCACCTTTTCTTGTATATACACTATGTCTTTTAATGTGTACCACAATATACAAATCTCCCTTCGGACCATTTTGTGTACCTGGCTCTCCCTCATTCCTTAACACTACAGTTTGCCCATCATCTATGCCTGCTGGAATGGTAACTTTAATCTTCTTTTGCTTCTTTATCTTACCTTTTCCTCTACAGTCTGGGCAAGGCTCTTTTATAATTTTTCCAGTTCCACCACAACTTGAACATGTTTTTGCAGTTTTCATTTGACCAAATATTGTAGTTACAATTTGCTCTATTTTACCTGTACCATGACAAAAACTACATGTCTCAGGGTTAGTTCCTGGCTTTGCTTTATTTCCATGGCATGTGTCACAAGTCTCATATCTATATATTACTATTTCTTTCTGAACTCCTAAATATGCCTCTTCAAAAGTAATCTCTAAATTATACTTTAAATCTGGTCCCTTTCTTGGTCCATTGTCTTGACTTCTTCCTGAACCTCCAAAATCAAATCCAAAACCTTTGAATATATTAGAGAATATATCATCATCAAAGCCTCCACCAAAACCAGTTGAGTATGTATAAGAGCCATTTTGTCCATTAAATCCTCCAAAGCCTGAAGGTCCTTCGTGCCCAAACTGGTCATACATTTGTCTTTTTTGCTTATCAGATAAAGTTTCATAAGCTTCATTTACTTCTTTAAACTTTGCCTCTGCCTCTTTTTTATTGTCTGGGTTAGCATCTGGATGATATTTTTTTGCTAATTTTCTATAAGCTTTTTTTAGTTCTTCATCTGTTGCATTTCTGTCTACACCAAGAACCTCATAATAATCTCTTTTATTAGCCATTTTTTCCTCCAAATTAAGTTATCTCCTAGCTCTGCAGGTATATATATTAAAAATAAATTATTGACCTTCCAAGCTCACGGGTATTCTCTCGCCTCAAAGAGCTGTCAGGTTCAATAATTTATTTTTAATATATACCTGCGGAGCTATTGAGAATTAACTTACATCTTAATTATTTTTGTTCTTTATTGTCATCTTCAACTTTATAGTCTGCATCATATACATTTCCATCATTTGCAGTGTTTGCATCTGCTCCAGCATTTTCAGCTGTTGCTCCGTTTGCTGCTGCATTTTGATTTACTTGGCTATATAATTTTTCAGATATCTCATAGAATACAGTTGTTAATTTTTCTGTTGCTTGTTTAATATTTTCTACATTGTCACCTTCTAGAGCTTTCTTTACATTGTCTATTTCTGTTTCTACTTTTGCTTTTTCTTCTCCGCTTATTTTATCTCCAAGTTGGTCTAGAGTTTTTTGGCTATTGTATACTAAGCTTTCTGCATTGTTTCTAGCTTCAATTTCTTCTTTCTTTTTCTTGTCTTCGCTAGCATGTGCTTCTGCATCTTTTACAGCTTTGTTTATATCTTCCTCTGTTAGATTTGTACTTGCTGTGATAGATACTTGTTGGCTATTTCCTGTTGCCATATCTTTTGCAGATACATGTACTATACCATTTGCATCTATATCAAATGTTACTTCTATTTGAGGTACTCCTCTTGGTGCTGCTGGAATTCCTGTTAATTGGAATCTTCCTAATGTTTTGTTGTATGCAGCCATTTCTCTTTCACCTTGTAACACATGAACTTCAACGCTTGTTTGACCATCAGCTGCTGTAGAGAATATTTGTGATTTCTTTGTTGGTATTGTTGTGTTTCTTTCAATTAATTTTGTGAATACTCCACCATATGTTTCAATACCTAATGATAATGGTGTTACGTCTAGTAATACTAGGTCTTTTACATCTCCTGATAATACACCACCTTGAATAGCTGCGCCTATTGCGACACATTCATCTGGGTTTATTCCTTTATGAGGCTCTTTTCCCATTATTTTCTTTACTGCTTCTTGAACTAATGGAACTCTTGTAGAACCACCAACTAATAATACTTGTTGAATTTGGTCACTTGTAAGTCCAGCATCTTTTAATGCTTGATTTACAGGTCCTGTTGTTGCATCTACTAAGTCTCTTATTAAATCTTCGAATTTTGCTCTTGTTAATGTTACATCTAAATGTTTTGGTCCTGTGCTATCTGCTGTTATAAATGGCAAATTGATATTTGTTTGTTGCATTCCAGATAATTCTATTTTAGCTTTTTCTGCTGCTTCTTTTAATCTTTGCATTGCCATTTTATCTGTTTTTAAATCTATTCCCTCTACTTTTTTAAACTCATCAACTAAATAATCAATTATTCTTTGGTCGAAGTCATCTCCACCTAGTCTGTTATTTCCACTTGTTGCAAGAACTTCAAATACTCCATCACCAATATCTAGTATAGAAACGTCGAATGTTCCTCCACCTAAGTCATATACCATTATTTTTTGGTCAGTTTCTTCTTTATCCATTCCATAAGCTAATGCTGCTGCTGTTGGCTCGTTTATAATTCTTAATACTTCAAGTCCAGCTATTCTTCCAGCATCCTTTGTTGCTTGTCTTTGGCTATCACTGAAGTATGCAGGTACTGTTATAACAGCTTGTGTTACTTGCCCACCTAAATAGTTTTCAGCATCTGCCTTTATTTTTTGTAATATCATTGCAGATATTTCTTGTGGTGTGAAATCATCATCACCTATTTTTACTTTTCTATCTGTTCCCATATCTCTTTTTATTGATATAACTGTATTGTCTGGATTTGTAACAGCTTGACGTTTTGCAATTTGTCCAACTAATCTTTCACCATTTTTAGAAAATGCTACAACACTTGGTGTTGTTCTATTTCCTTCTGGATTTGGAATAACTACTGGCTCTCCTCCTTCCATTACTGCTACGCATGAATTTGTTGTTCCTAAGTCAATACCTATGATTTTTCCCATTTTAAATTCCTCCTTTATTTTGCGTTTTTATGGACCGCCTCCAAATTATTTCTTATCTTATATTTTTATTTCTTTTGTACATTTATATTTCAATCTATTTCTAGACTGCTTTTTACTAATTTGCAACTACTACCATTGAATGTCTAACTACTTTATCACCTATTATATATCCTGTTCTAAATTCTTCTTTTACTATTTGTTCTCCTAAAGTTTCATCCTCTACATGGCTAACTGCATCATGCAATTCTGGGTCAAATTTGTTTCCAACTGCTTCTATTTTTTTTACTCCGAAACTTGCAAGAACATCTAGTAATTGTTTGTGCACAAGTTCAATTCCTTGTTTGAACTTAATATCTTCTGTATTAGTTTGCACCGCTTTTTCTAAATTATCAATAACTGGTAATAAAGAGTTTATTACATCTGCTAGAATTGAATTATATTGAAGCTCTTTTTCCTTTTGATTACGCTTTTTGTAATTTTCAAATTCTGCCATTATTCTTTTTAATCTGTCGCTATTTTCATCTGCCTCTTTTTGCAATGCCGCAATTTTTTGTTCTAATTCGTTATTTTCTTGAACTTCATTTTTTGTCTCTTCTACATTTTTGTTTTCTTCCATTTACATACCTTCCTTCTCAATATTATCATCTAGCATTTTCCATTTCTCATGTAATATTGCATTTATATATTTCATAACAGAAATTACTTTTGAATAATCCATTCTTGTTGGGCCTATTATTCCAATGGCTCCTAAGTCTTTATCCTCTAGTGAATTTTTGAAAACAATCACACTAAGATTTTTAAGTTCGTCATATTCATTTTCACTCCCGATATAAACATCTATTGTATTTTTAGAGGCTGAATCAAATAGACTGTAGACTAATTCCTTTGTTTCAAGTATACTTAATACTTTTCTTGCTGTATCTAAATCATTAAACTCTGGAAAGTCAAATACCTTATCTCTTCCCTCTAAATACACTTCATAATTGTCTTTTATGGCTTTATTTAATTCCAGAATAATTGGTTTTATAATTTTTAGCTCATATGCCATTTCAGACATAATCAACTCTTGCATTGGCAAGTCTATTTCGCCTAAAGTCTTGCCTCTTAATTTACTGTTAAATATGTAATTTAACTTTTCAACTTGAAGCTCACTAATATCTGATTCAAATTTTATTATTGTTTCTTTTACAATTCCAGTATCCGTCAAAATAACTGCCATTAATAAGCGTGTACCTAAAAGAACAAATTTTATATCAATAATTGTATGTGTTTCTGTTTTAGGTCCTACTGCTACAGATGTATAATGAGTTATTTCAGATAATGTATTTGTAGCAATTTTAGTAAGTTCCTCCATTGCATTTACATTTGTTTGTAGTTTTTTTCTTATATACTGAATTTCATCAAAGCTAATATTGTCGTCTTTTAAAAGTTTATCAACATAAAATCTGTATCCTTTAGCTGATGGAATTCTACCAGCAGAAGTATGTGGTTTTTCAATATATCCACCTTGCTCTAGATTTGCCATTTCATTTCTTATAGTAGCACTACTAAGTTGCATACCACAATTTTCTACCAATGCACTAGAACTAACAGGCTCTGCTGTACCAATGTATTCCTCAATAATAGCCTGCAAAATTCGTCGCTTCCTATCATCAAGTTCCATTTTAATCACCTCTTTTAGCACTTCATCAGTTCGACTGCTAACTTCCTATATATTATATCCAATTATTGCTTTTGTCAATACCTTTTTTGGAAAATTTACACAATGAGCACAATTGTAGTTTTGGTGAGTTGTTTATACAGTATAAGTAATTAAAAGCATTTGTAATTCTTGATTATTACAAATGCTTTTAGTAATCATATATATTGCTTATTTTCATTCTTCTCCTTTTATCGCAATCATTAGCTCATTTTGTTCAACTTCTTTTTCCTGTCCTGCATACTCGTAAGTATCACCTATAAAATATACATCATATTGCATATTTTCAAATTTGTTTTTTGCTAGTTCCAAAAATTTATTTGTTTCTTCTTCTGTTAAATTGTTTTTTACTCGTAATTCATAAAATGTAAATCTTATATATTTATCATTTGCATTTATTTTTTGATTTGTGTAATAATCCACAAATTCCAATGTCATAATATGCACTCCCTTTTTTCTCTTCCACTTTTTATTTGTATCATTATACATTAAAAATTTTGTATTGTCTATCTTTAGTCATTTTTATTTTATGTTTTCAATGAATATAAACCGACATTTTATGCAAAATATATTTATGAACCAGATATTATTTTCTAAATATAATAATGATAATTTTGATAAAATTCCAATTAGTACTACTAAAACTCAAGTTGAACCAATTGTTCATAAGAAAAAGTGGTTTGTTCTGCTTTTTGCTTTTTCGTTATGTATTTTCATTGTAGTTGTTGTTTATTTGTTTTATTCTGCTTATTTTGAATATAAACGTGAAGATTTATATAGTAGTCTGTCAAATGATTATAGTATTTCTAAACTATATGCAAATAATTCAGCAGCTACCACTGTAGTAGAAGAAGAGACTCCTGTTTTTACTGTTCTTGGAATTATAAAGATTGATAAAATTAAGATTAGCTATCCTATTTTATCTAATATTGATGATGAACTCTTGAAAATAGGCCCTTGTAGATTTACGGGTCCTACTACAGCTAATACTAGTGGAAATCTCTGTATTGCTGCTCATAATTATAATGATAGTAGATTTTTTAGTAATATATCCAAACTTAGTGTAAATGATGAAATACAAATTTTTGATAGTAATGGAAAAGTTATGGTTTATAAAGTTTTTGATAAATATGAGACTTCAACCAATGATACTTCTTGTACCTCTCCATTGGGAAGCAATACTATTGAAATAACTTTAGTTACTTGTAACAATTTAACAGGAAATAGAATAATAGTAAAAGCTAAGTCAATTACGACTTAGCTTTTACTATTATCTCTTCTTCTTTTGCTGATACTTTTGCTTTTATTCCTGCTTTTAAGTTTCCATCTAGTATTTCTTCAGCGAGTTTATCTTCTAATATACTTTGTATTGCTCTTCTTAGTGGTCTTGCTCCATAGGTTGTGTCTGTTCCCTTTTTAGCAATTAATTCTTTTACGGTGTCATCTATTGTTATTTCAATTCCTTCTGCTTGTAATCTTTTCTTGGTTTCTGCTAGCATTAATTCTATTATTCTGTCTATTTCTTTCTCAGTTAGCTTATGGAATACTATTATTTCATCTATTCTATTTATAAATTCTGGTCTAAATGTCTTCTTTAGCTCTCCCATGACTTGTTTTTTAGTATCTTCATATTGCTTCTTTTCCTCATCTTCTCTGCCTGTTTCAAAACCAAGTTTCTTATTTTCAGCTATTAGTCTTGCACCTACATTTGATGTCATTATTATTACTGAGTTTTTGAAATCCACTGTTCTACCTGTTGCATCTGTTAGTCTTCCATCTTCTAATATTTGAAGTAATATGTTCATTACATCTGGATGAGCTTTTTCTATTTCATCAAATAGTATTACTGAATATGGTTTTCTTCTTATTTTCTCTGTTAAGCCTCCACCTTCATCATATCCTACATACCCTGGAGGTGAACCTATTAATTTAGATACTGAATGTCCCTCCATAAACTCTGACATATCTACTCTTATCATTGAGTCTTCATTCCCAAACAAAGCTTCTGCTAGTGCTTTTGAAAGTTCTGTTTTACCTACACCTGTTGGGCCTAAGAATAAGAATGAACCTATTGGTCTTTTTGGATCTTTTAGTCCTACTCTTCCTCTTCTTATAGCTTTGGCTATTGCTGTTACTGCTTCTTCTTGGCCTATTACTCTCTTATGAAGCGTCTCTTCTAGTTTTTTTAATTTTTCATTTTCAGTCTGACTTATTTTATTTGCTGGTATTCCAGTCCAGTTTGATATTACATTTGCAATATCTTCTTCTGTTATATTTATAAGCTTTTTAGAGCTTTTATCTTTCCATTTTTCTCTTTCTTTTTCTATTTTTTCTCTTTCTTCTTTTTCTTTATCTCTAAGTACAGCAGCTTTTTCAAAGTCTTGTACATTTATAGCGTCTTCTTTTTCTTTTATTATGTTTTTTAGCTTCTCTTCTGCCTTTTTTAATTTGTCTGGCTCTGTATAGCTTGCTAGTCTGGCTCTTGAAGCTGCTTCATCTATTACATCTATTGCCTTATCTGGCAAAAATCTATCATTTATATATCTTACAGATAGTTCTACTGCTGATTTTATAGCTTCGTCACTTATTTTCACATTATGATGTGCTTCATATTTATCTCTTATTCCTTTTAATATTTCTACTGTATCTTCCACTTTTGGTTCATCTACCATTATTGGCTGGAATCTTCTCTCTAGTGCACTATCCTTTTCTATATATTTTCTATATTCATTTAAAGTTGTTGCTCCTATTACTTGTATTTCTCCTCTTGCTAATAATGGCTTTAATATGTTTGCGGCATCTATTGCACCCTCTGCTGAACCTGCTCCAACTATTGTGTGGATTTCATCTATAAATAATATTACATCTCCTGCTTTTTTGGCTTCGTTTAAAGATTTCTTTATCCTTTCTTCAAAATCTCCTCTATATTTAGCTCCTGCTACCATTGAAGATATATCTATACTTACCACTCTTTTATTTTTTAATATCTCTGGTACATTTCCTTCTACAATTTTTTCTGCCAATCCTTCTACTACAGCTGTTTTTCCTACTCCTGGCTCTCCTATTAAGCATGGATTATTTTTTGTTCTTCTTGATAATATTTGTATTACTCTCTCAGTTTCACTTTTTCTACCTATAACTGGGTCTAGTTTTCCCTCCCCTGCTTGTTTTGTTAAATCATTTCCAAATTGGTTTAGTGTTGGTGTAGAGTTAAAACTTGTGTGTTGCTTGTTATTGCTAATTTTTTCTGATGTATTACCTGTTTCATATTCATTCAATACTTTTACTATTTCACCATAAAGCTTTTCTACATTTAGGTTTAAATCTAGCAATATTCTTACTGCTACACTATCTCCCTCACGCATTATACCTATAAGTAAGTGTTCTGTCCCTATATAGTCTGAACCTAATCGTTTAGCTTCTCTGAAAGCATTTTCTATTACTCTTTTAGTTCTTGGAGTAAAACCTACTGTTCCTTCTACTGGTTGTTCTTCTCTGCCTATTAATTCTTCTATTTTGTTTAATATATCATCTGGCAATATGTTTTGTTGCTCTAGAACTTTGCAAGCTACTCCTGAGCCTTCTTTTGAAAGGCCATATAGTATATGTTCTGTTCCTATATAATTATGTCCAAATTCTATGGCTGTCTCATTTGATATTTCCAGTGCTTTTTGTGCTCTGCTAGTAAATTTATACATAATGTTCTTACCTCCTCTAATTTTCTTTAATTATTTTCTTAATAACCTCTGCTCTTTCTATATCCCTTTCATTTTCATTTAGGGTTTGTCCTAAGTATATCTGCAAGTTAGCTGGTTTTGTGTATAAGTCTAACTTATTCACTTTTAAATCATTCATTTCTTTAATTATTCCCAAATCTGTTCCTAGTTTAACATCAGATATTAATTTTTTTGCTTCTTCTGAACTCAATTTCCTGCAATTTGTTAATATTCCATAAGACCTGTATACTCTATCTTCTAAATCCATAGATTTTTTTGCAAGATATTTTCTAGCCGTACGCTCTTGTTCTATTATTTTACTTGTTATCAATTTTAGATTGTTTATAATCTCTTTTTCAGATATTCCAAGTGATTGTTTATTAGAAATTTGATATACATTTCCTTTTGTATCACTTCCTTCACCATATGAACCTCTTATATTCATTCCGAAATTATTAACAACCTCTAATACTTTATTTATATTACCTGTAGCTGTTAATGCTGGCAAATGAACCATTACAGATGCTCTTATTCCTGTTCCTACATTAGTTGGACATGATGTTAAATATCCATATTTTTCATTGAAAGCATAATTTATAAGCTTTCCTATTACAGCTTCTAGTTCATTTGCTAAATTTAATAAATTGTCTAATTCTAAGCCTGATGCAAATACTTGTATTCTTATATGGTCTTCTTCATTTATCATTATACAAATATTCTCATCATCATTTATAAGTATCGCACCTTTTTCTTGCTTATTTACTGCAAAGTCTGGACTTATTACATGTTTCTCTATAAGGCTTAATTTAGTTAAATCATCTATATTCTTTAATCTTATAAATTTTAATCCATATCCTATTTGTGGTGTTATATTTTCTATTTTTTGCAAAATCTGCTCTCTTTGTACGTCTGTTAATTTCACATCGAAATTTATATCCTTTATATTTCTAGCAATTCTTATTCTTGTACTTGTTACTATGTCTGAATCTTTTCCAGACTGTAAATACCAATTAAGCATTATTCTTGCACCTCCAATTTTTTAATTTCATCTCTTACCTTTGCAGCCTCTTCATATTTTTCTTCTTGCACTAATTCTTTTAACTGAGTCTTTAATTTATTTACTTTATCTTGTTTTGATGTTTCTTTTTTCTCATTTTTAGTATTAGTTACATTATTCTCATTTAATTCAGCTCTCTTACCATTATATCTGTTGCTTCCCTGTAATCTTTTTAGTATTGGGTCTATTCTCGTTGAAAATACATCATAACAATTTTCACATCCGAATTTTCCTAATTGCATAAATTCATTATAAGTCATTCCACACTGCTCGCATTTTGTTTCTTTAGGTGCTGAAATTAATGGCATAAAACTATTATCATACTCATTTAGCAAATCTCCAAAGAAATTTGAAAAACTAATTGGTAAGCTTAGTTTCATATTATCAATTCCTAGCTCTTTACTACATTTATCGCAAAGCATCATCTCCTTTTTCACTCCATTTATTATTTGTGTATATCTTACATTTGCTTCATTTTTGTTACAATTTTGACATAACATATAAATCAACTCCTTTTAATCTTCTACTAAATTTAGTAGCATATTTTTAAAAATTTTTGCTCTTATTTTATCCTTTATATCTGGTGATATAGTCAGAACATTATCACTTGTTGCCACTTTAAGTAATTTTGCCTCTTTCTCAGTTATTATGCCATAAGATATAAAATTACTAATAAAAATATCCACTTCATTACTACTTATTTTCTCTCCCATATTAGTAATTATATGCATTAAATAATTGCTTTTTGTTATATTAATTTTTTTAATTTTAATATAACCTCCACCGCCACGTTTACTTTCAACATAATACCCTTGACTTGGACCAAATCTAGTTGATATAACATAATTAATTTGTGATGGCACACAATTAAAATACTCTGCTAATTCATTCCTTTGTATCTCTACAAAATCATCCTCATCAAACAAGCTCTTAATAAATCCCTCTATACTATCAGATATTCTCATTTGCTTCACCTCTTTTTTAACTTTGACTTTCTTTGACTTTTATGTATTTATTATATCTCGTTTCCCGACAGATGCAAATTTTATTTTAGAGCGAAAACATTGATTTTGTTTGGTTTTTCAATCAATTTCTTTTATTTTCTCGTTTTTGCTTGTTTTAGCAAAAGAACTATCTATGTATCTCTAATTAAACAGATATATAAATAGTTCTTTACATTTTATATTCACATTATCCTATTGCCCAGCTGTTTTAGTGTATACTGGTAATACTCCATCTAATAATGCTAGTTGCCATGTTCCTATTTGCATTTGGTATTCTTTTGCTAGTGTTGACATTACTACTGTTGTTGTATTTGCGTCTTGTGTTTCTAGTATAGTGTATGTTCCTGATGCTGTTAGTCCTATTGTGTAGTCTTCTTTTTCCATCATTGATATTACTTCTTCTTGTGTCCTTGCTGCTGTTACTAGTACTGATGGTTCGAAGTCTATTCCTAATATTCCTATTTTTTCATATAGAAAGTCTGTTATTATCTCTCCACTTGTGTTTGCTAGGGCTTGGCTGCCTTCTTTTGTTAATACTAGTTTTCCTCTTTGATATCCTAGTGGTGCTATACCTTCATATTCCAAGTCATATATAATATTTCCATAATAATCAACCAATCCATAATATCCATCTTTTTGTACTAGTACTACTCCTTGTTCTATCCATGTGCTTTCTGTTCCAGCTGTTGCTTCTATTAGTGTTGCTGTTGAATATTCTTTAAATTGTTGTATTCCTCTTTCATTTAGTATTATTGGTGTTTCTACTCCTTCTAAATAGCATACAAATAGTCCTATATAGCTATTTGGTATTACTACTTTTGAGTATTTTGCATCTAATATTACTATTCCATTATTATCTATTACTCCGTATTTTCCGTCTACATAAGTTAAGTGATATGCTATTGGTGTTGTTGTTTCTACTACATCTATTGATAATAATTGATATTGGCTATATGTTGGATTCTCATTTTTTTGAAATTTTGCTTCTATTGTATATGATGGTAATCCATATAAATTTGTTCCAGATGCTGCATCGTCTTCTGTTGGTGTACATACTGTATATATTGCTGTATATATTCCACTACTTTTTGTTATATCGCTTAATTGTAATACTGTTGTATTATAATTTTCGTCTGAACCTGATGACCAGCTAGCTTCTAGTATTTGAGATAGGTTGTCTAATTTTTGCCCAAAAGTTTCAAATATTGCATTTTGTATATCTGCTTCTCTACTTATTACTGTTGTTCCATCTGGAAATTTTGGTAATAATGATGTATCCACTGTTGCATTATTTATACTATTTGTTAAAGAATTTGTGTTTATTTCATTTGAAATATTATTTGTTGTTACCTGATTTGTTAATGTGTTATCTACTATTGAATTTCCTATATTATTGACTGTATTATTATTTACTAAATTATTTAGAACATCTGTATTAAATGTGTTTTCTGCATATTCGTCTTCCATGTCTATCCACATTCTTGTTACTGCTACTCCTGTCATTATTGAGGCTTCATCTAACATTGGGTCATCTGCTGCTATTGCTACACTTGCAAAATATCCTAAATATTCCTCTTTTATTAATTGTTTTTCATCTACTGTTACTTCTGTATCTTCTATTACTGGTTCTATATTTTCTATTGGTGTTTGTTCCGGCTCGTTATTGTCAGATAGTATTAAAAATCCACCTACTCCAACTATTATAAGTCCTATAACTACTCCGATTACTATTGCTATTACATTAATTCCTTTTTGTTCTTTCAATTTGAAATCCCCCTTAATAATCTTTTGAATATATATTCATATTTTATATTTATTAATTTATATTGTCAACAAATTATGAATAAAAAATACAAAATTTACGAAGAATATTTAGAAAGGAGAGAGATAAATGAGAAGAAATAGATTTCATTTAAAATTAAAAGATGATACTACTAAATATGGCGAATTTGTTTGTTCATGCCACAAATGGCTCCCCCCTGAGGAACAAAAAGAACAGGCTGAGCATTTAGAAAATATTACTAAAACAATAGGATAGGCTCTTTGCCTATCCTATTTTACTGAGATATGTATGTTGTTTATTTCTGTATTTAGTTCTCTTGATACTATATTCTGGATTTGTGCTACTGCTTCTGTTGATAGTGTATCTGCTTGAACTATTACATTTACATTGCTGTTGTTTATAAATATTACAACATCACTAAAGCCTTTAGTTTTTATTAAGTTTTCTATTATCATTATTGCATTTCTTTCATTGTTTAATTTTATTATTTCATTTTGTGCTATTGTTTTTTGTTCTGCGGATATTTCTGTGCTATCTATTATTTTCTGGTAACTTGCTATGGTTTGAGAATACATATTTTCTCTTTCCAATTTTGAGCTTGTGAAATAGTCATCTGTTGTATTTGTGCTATTTGAAGTTTCTTTTGTCTCTTCTGTAGTTGTTTCATTTGGTACTAATGCTGCTCCATTTACAAGTGTGGCATCTCCCAGGGTTTCATTTTCATCTTTTTCAGTCACTTGATTTGACGCAATTTGTAGAACCTCATCATTTTGCTGTCCTACTCCTAAGTATCCTACTGTTATTAGTAATAATGCTAATACAAATACTATTATTTGATTTTTCTTTATAAACATCATTCTTTCCCTCCTCTTAATTATTAGTTTTCATTTCTAATACTTGTATTTTATGAGTTGCTAATCCGGTAAGTGCTTCTACTGCTTGTATTATATTTGCCTTTACACTTGCATTATTTGCCCCTTCTGCAACTATTAGGGCACCTTCCATTTTCGGCATTACTATTTTTTCTGTTATTGGTACTTTTTCACCATTTTCTTCTTGGTATATTATTTCTTTGTCTTTACTTACTTCTTGTATTACTCTAGTTCCTCCATTTGTGTCTCCTTCTTCTGTCTGGCTTTCTTTATATGTTTCATTATACATAGCTACTACTTGACTACTTTCTGAATAAGTTATTAGTACTTCTACTTTACCTACACCCTCTATTTTGCTTAATATTTGTTTTAAGTTTTTTTGGGTTGAATCTTCTGCCATACTACTTTCTGTTTCTGAACTTACCAGTTTTGCTGTATCGCTTTGTATTGTATTTGTATTTTCCGTTTTTTCGTCACCCCATATTGTATTTATAATAATTATTGTTACTATTAGTATTATTA